>JBKQQQ010000609.1:0-16769 GCA_052144275.1 Streptosporangiaceae bacterium | reverse complement strand
CCGCCGCGGTTCAGCGCCCAGATCTCGTCGTCGGTCATCCCCGCGACCATCTCGAGCAGCTCCGGGTACTTGCCGAAGAACTTCTCCCGGACGTACGCGCCGTTCTTGGACTTGAAGTCCTGGTACTCGCCGTCGACGCATTCCTCCATCCGCTTCAGCAGCAGGCCGGTGGAGTCGCGGGCGATGAGCGGGTCCCAGCCGCTGCCCCAGATCGCCTTGATCACGTTCCAGCCCGCGCCGCGGAAGATGCCCTCGAGCTCCTGGATGATCTTGCCGTTGCCGCGGACCGGGCCGTCCAGGCGCTGCAGGTTGCAGTTGACCACGAAGATGAGGTTGTCGAGCTTCTCCCGGCTGGCCAGCGCGATGGCGCCCAGCGACTCCGGCTCGTCGGTCTCCCCGTCGCCGAGGAACGCCCAGACCTTGCGGTCCGCGGTGTCGGCCAGCCCGCGGCAGGCCAGGTACTTCAGGAAGCGCGCCTGGTAGATCGCCATGATCGGGCCCAGGCCCATCGACACCGTGGGCATCTGCCAGTACTCCGGCATCAGCCACGGATGCGGATACGACGACAGGCCGCCCCCGCCGGTCTCCTGACGGAACTTCGTCAGCTGCTCCTCGGTGAGCCGGCCCTCCACGAACGAGCGGGCGTAGATACCCGGCGAGGAATGTCCCTGGATGAACAGCAGGTCGCCGCCGTGGCCGTCGGACGCGGCCCGGAAGAAATGCTGGAAGCCCACGTCGTACAGGGTGGCCGCGGACTGGAAGCTGGCGATATGACCGCCGAGCTCGGAGGACTCCGCGTTCGCCCGCAGCACCATGGCCAGGGCGTTCCACCGGATCAGCGACCTGATGCGGTGGTCCATGGCCAGCTGGTGCGGGCTCAGCCGGTCGGGCGAATCGGGCGGGATCGTGTTCAGGTACGGCGTGGTGGCGCTGTAGGGGACCGCCGCGCCCTTCCGGCGGGCCTCCGCGACCACCTCGTCGAGCAGGAAGAACGCACGGTCCGCACCCTCATACGCCAGCACGGAGTCGAGCGCCTCGAGCCACTCGCGGGTCTCGGCCGGGTCCAGGTCTTCCAGCATCAGCGTCCCCATGCCCTCTCGTCGGTCTTCCAAGCATCCGCCCGGCCCGGCCCCTCGGGCAAGGAACTACCCTAGGCAGTGATGAACCCGCTTGATCAAGTCGCCTCGTGGCCGGCCACCGCCGCGGTCGGCGTCGCGTCGGCGGCGGGCGCAATGGAACAAACCGGTCCTGCTGATCAGCCCTTCCGTTGGGCCTCCGTGACCAAGCTGCTGGTCGCGCTGGCCGCGCTCGACGCCGTGCAGCGCGGTCTGCTCGACCTGGACGAGCCGGCCGGGCCGCCGGGATCGACGATCCGGCACCTGCTGGCGCACGCATCCGGACTCGCCTTCGACAGCGACGCGGTCCTCAGCCCGCCCGGCCGCCGGCGGATCTACTCCAACCGCGGCATCGAGATCGTCGCGGACATCATTGCCGCCCGGTCCGGCCAGCCCTTCGAGCAGCTGCTGGCCGACGAGATCTGCCTGCCCCTCGGGATGACCGGCACCCGGCTCGAGGGTTCCCCGGCCTGGGGTGCCGTCGGCCCGCTCAGCGACCTGATGAACCTGGCCGTCGAGCTGGCCAGCCCGTCGCTGGTCGACGACGACCTGCTGGCGGAAGCCACCCGTCCCGCCTTCCCCGGCCTGCCCGGCGTGCTGCCGGGCTTCGGCCGCCAGCCGAACTGCGACTGGGGCCTGGGGTTCGAGATCAGGGCCGGCAAGGCGCCGCACTGGACCGGGTCGAGGAACTCGCCCGGGACGTTCGGTCACTTCGGGCGCTCGGGCAGCTTCCTCTGGGTGGATCCCGAGGCCGGGGTGGCCTGCGCCGCCCTGGCTGACCGCGACTTCGGTGACTGGGCCAAACAGGCGTGGCCCCGGCTCTCCGACGATCTGCTCGCGGCGCACGCCGCCGCCTGAGATGCTAGGGCCGATGCCGCGGAGCACCGAGGCTTCGTGGCGGGAGGGAGGGCGTGATGCCCGGGCAGATTCCATGCGGTGACATCCATCACCTCCGGCTTACGGTGACCGACGTGCAGCGCAGCCGCGAGTTCTACACTCACCTGCTGGGCTTCCAGGTCGCGGTGGAGTCGCCGCCGCCCGATGATCCGGCCGCGGCCGAGACGTTCCGCGTCCTGTTCGGCGGCGTCGTCATGATCCGCGGCAACCTGATCATGGGGCTGCGGCCGGTGGCCCCCGCGGCCGACCGTTTCGACCCGGACCGGGTGGGCCTCGACCATCTCAGCTTCAACGTCCCCAGCCGCGAGGACCTTGAGCAGGCCGCCCGGCTGTTCGACGAGCACGGCGTGACCCACGGCGAGATCACCCGGCTGCCCTCGTTCGGCATCGACGTGCTCTCGTTCGAGGACCCGGACGGCATCCAGCTCGAGCTCACCGCGCCGGTTTCACCGTAGGCCCTCATCCGCGGCCCAGCCACGTTGGCTTCGCCCCACGATATAGTGTCGGTCGGAAAAGATGCTGAGCCGCTGATGTCCCCCGCGCGCGCGGAAGGTGATAATGCCCCGGCTAACCCAACAGGACTTCGAGAGGCTGCTGGAGTTCCGGGTCACCTTGCGCCGTTTCCAGCGCTGGAGCGAGGACCAGGCTCAGGCCGAGGGCCTGACCCATGTTCAGCATCAGCTGCTTGTCGCGATCAAGGGACACCGCGGGGACCTGCCGCCCTCGGTGGGAGATCTCGCTGGCTACCTGCTCCTGCGGCCGCATAGCACGGTCGAGCTTGTTGACCGGGCCGAGGCCGCCGGGCTGGTGGAACGGACGCCGGACGGGGACGACGGCCGCGTCGTCCGGGTCCGCCTGACCCGCGAGGGCGACCGCGTCCTGCGGAAGCTGACCCGGGCTCACCTGCACCGCCTGCATGAGCTCGCGACCGTCCTCGACGAGCTTGTCACCCGGCACGGCGCCGGCTCCCGTGTCTAAGGTCCGGGCCCGGATCATTCGTTTCTCGCCACTTCGGGGCCGGTGATGCGTCCGTCGGCCGGATCGGCCGCACACCAGGGATGTCACCCGGGACGGCGCTGAGTTCCGCGACTCGGATGGCCGCCGGTCAGGGCGGGCGCGACTCTCATGCCTCGCTGGAGTGCTCCGAACACCCGGCGGGTCAGTCGCAGCTGTTCCCGCCGTGGCTTGGGCTCGCCGGCGTTGAAGCTGCTGAAAGCGGCTAGCATCGAGTTCAGGCGCGGGTCTGACTGGCCCACCGCCTTACCGATGCGGCGGAGCGCTCGTCGTTCACTTCGTGCGAGACCCATGGCCATCCTCCCCGGCGCGAAAACGGCTATATCGTAACACGAAAAAGGGAGGCCGGGCATCACCCCGGGCGGGCTGATGACCCCGGTCCGACGGCCCCAGCATCACATCCGGGCAGTGCCGGTCACACCTCGCGTCCAGCATGAACAGGGCCTGATACTTGTATCGCCTCACGTCGGCAATCACCCCGCCGTCTACTGCTAAATTCGCCGAGATTAATTTACGTCGTACTACGATGCATAAACGCACGCTCAGCGGAAACCATTCGATCGCACTTCTTTACTATTGTCGTAGAGCGATATTAGCTGGCAAGCTAGCGGCACGGATCTCTACGGTTGCCGGATCCGTGACCTCGGTCCTGCCGGGGCGGGCCGCCATGCGACTGGCCGGGCCTCGCGGCGTCGATCACCGCGAGGCCCGGCCTCTGATCATGCCCTGTCGCCCGGGCTGGGTCGCCCGGGCTGGGTCGCCCGGGCTGGGTCGCCCGGGCCCGGCTGCTTCTAACGCAGGGTCCGTCAGCGCGGCGACTTCCCGGTCACCGCGTGCGGTTGTTGTGTGGATGCGCGTCAGCAGCCGTCGTAAGCGGACCAGTTGGACTGGCCGCCCTGGGCCAGCGCGTTGGCGAACACCTGGTTCTGCTCGGCCACGCTGGCGTTGCCGAAGCTGCCGGCGGAACCGCCGTACGCGACCCAGGTCGACTCGCTGAACTGGTACAGGCCGTAGTGCCCGGAGGAGTTCATGACCTGCGAGTTCCCGCCGGACTCACGGGCCACGACGCACGAACCGAACGAGCCGCCTGGCGTGCCGCCCGAGTAGGTGCTCGCCACGGCGGCCGCGGGCTGCGCGGATGCGTACGCCGGGCTTACTGACGTCGCCTCGGCCGGGGCAGGGGCCGTGACTAGGGCCGCTGCGGCCGGGCCGAGCAGCGCGGGTGCGTTCGGTATCTTGGCGGGCTTGGCCGGGACCTTCAGGACCTGCCCGGCGTTGATGATGTTCGCCCACCGGATCTGACTGTGGTTGGCCCAGTAGAGCACAGGCCACGCGTCCGGGTTGTGATAAACGCGCCCGGCGATCGCGGAAAGCGAGTCACCCGGCCGGACGGTGTACTTGACGGCCTGGGCGGAAGCCGCCCGGTGTCCCGCGGCCTGTGCGGACGAAACGGCCACATAGCTGGCCAAGTCCCTGGCCATGGTGGGCTGCGCTGCCGCGGCTGAGTGTGCGGCCACGTGGGCCGGCAACGGGTCGGCCATGGCCTGAGGCGCCAGGCAGGCGGCCGCGGCCAAGGCGGGCACCGCGGCGCCGGGTAGAAGGTACTTGAGTCGGTTGCGTGATTGTTTCCTGTGGCTGCCCAAAGGGCTCCTTCCCGGGAAGGGCGCGCTCACTGGGAAGGGGCAACAGCGTGCTTGCCGTCTTCGGAGCGCCTGACATTTGGGCAGTTTATCGGACATAATCCATGCACTTTGGGCAAATTCCCTAAAAAAGGCGAAATCGGCCGCTAGATGCTAAACTGCCACCAGCAGTGCTAGACTGGTGTTCGAATCAACCGTCAGATCGCCCCTCAAAGCGGTCTTGACCTGCGTTATTACGCCCACCCGCGCCGGACCGGGCGCGCTCGCCAACTGGCCGCCCATTTTCGGTCTTTTTCTTCCGAACGGGCCCGGTATCCGCCCCGGCTCAGCCGTCAGCACCCGCTCCGCGCCCCCGCACCCCCGCACCCCCGCACCCCCGCGGCCCAGCGAGCGCCCCCGCGGCCGTTACCGCCACGGGCATACCCGCGGATTCAGGTTGCGGGGCTGACGGGTGAGGCTCATGGGGCATGCAGGAAAGCTGTGGCATGCACATGCCGCGGCTCAGGCCAGCTCGAGCAGCAGGCGGGCGAGTTCGGTGGGCCGGTTGCTGGCCACCATGTGGCTGGTGGCGTCGACCGTGTCGCCGTCATCGGGCACGAAGGCGTCCAGGTAGACAAGATGCCGGACCCGTTCGGCGATATGCTCGAGCGCCCCGGTGACCACAAATCCGCCGTAGGAAAAGCCGAGCAGCACGATGTCGCGGAGATCTTCGTACACGATGGTGTTGACGACATCGGTGATGTGGGTGGTCAGGCACACCTGCGGGCTGGTCAGGTGCGCGCGCTCGCCGATGCCGGTCAGGCTCGGCGTGAAGACCTCGTGACCGGCCGCCCGAAGCGGGCCGCGGACCTTGCGGAAGCCGTGCGCGCCGCCCCAGGCGCCGTGCACCAGGACGAAAACCGCCATTCGTAGCAGCCCTCCGTTACGCCGGCAGCACGGGCACGAGCAGGTGCGAGTCGTACTCGCCGCCGCTGTAGATGACGTGCCGGCCGCGGTTGGCCAGGTCATCGTGCAGCGCCTGGATCAGCGGCCTGGGGTAGCGGTAGATGTCGCGGCCCTGGATGACCAGCCGCAGCGTCTCACCCGGCCCGAACCGCGTGCCTGACGGCAGGATCTCGATTTCCAGCGGCACGATCTCGCCCGGTGCCAGCGGAAGCGCCCGCCGGTGCGCCAGCACCGGCTGCCACGGCCGCGACCGCGTCTGGTCGAGTTCCCGGTGGGACGCCCGCAGCCAGCCCAGCGCCACCGGGCCGTCTTCGAATACCGCGTAGAACGGGAAGCCCACCAGGTCGCCGTAGGTGTCGAGCTTCTGCACCGCGACGAACACGTCCAGGTCATCGGCGTCCGGCGCGGCCATCCAGACCCGCAGCTTCATGCCGCCGACCACCTCGGCCGCAGCGTCGAAGCGGAAGTCGAACGTGGCCCGGCCGCGCCCGTGGCCAGCCCGCTCGCTGTCGTAGGAAACCGAAGCCGCGGCAGGCCGCGAGCGGCTCAGCGTGCCCGAGCCGGCCTCCAGGTACAGCGGCAGGTGCGAGGTGCCGGGAACCGGCCAGTCGGTCGCGGTCCGCTCGCGGCCGGCCTGCCCGGCGTCCCTGACCTGCCCGGCGTCCCCGACTTGCCCGGCGTCCCTGACCTGGTAGCGCACCCGCGGCCACTCGCTGACCTCGGTGTCCAGCCCTTTGAGGAAGTGGTCGAAGAACGCCTGCTGCCGCCGCAGGCCCTGCTCGCTGTAGTAGTAGCCCCACTTCTTCCCGCCGTGCGCGTCCAGCCATTTTCGCGCCGAGCCGATCGCGGTGAACCCCTCGAACGTCCCCCGGGTGTGCAGCCCCTGGTCCGACCAGCTCGCGACCACGTACGCGGGCGCGGTGATGCGGGACAACGGCGCCGCCTTGGACGCCCAGAAGTCGTCGAAGAACGGATGGGCGGCGGTCTCGGCGGCCAGGTCCTCGATCCGGCCGGTCCCGAACCCCCAGCGTTCCCCGATGTACGGCCAGAAGTACGTCTCCGGGATGCCGCCGTGCCTGGCCACCTCGCGGTAGGTATCGCTCCAGCCTTCCCATGGGCTGATCGCGGCCAGGTGCGGCGGCCGGGTGGCGGCGATCGTCCACTGACTGGAGGTCAGGTAGGAGACCCCCGACATGCCCACCCGGCCGTTACTCCAGCTCTGCGTGCCGGCCCACTCGATCAGGTCGTGGCCGCGCAGGGCTTCCTCGGGAGATAGGAACGTCGCGTCGCCGGTGGAGTACCAGGTTCCCGGCATGTCGGCGTTCACCACGGCGTACCCGCGCGCCGTCCAGTAGACCGGGTCGGGCGACTCGAACGCGGTATACGGGGAGAGCTGGCCGGGTGCGACCCCGCCGTCCGGGTACCGCTCCGGCAGCTGGGGGCCGGCGTGCTTGCCGTACGGGGACCAGGCGATCAGCGGGGGAGCGGGCCGTTCGTCGGCGGGCCGGAACACGTCGGCGTAGACGGTGACCCCGCCTCGCACCGGCACCGGCACGTCCCGCTCGATGATCATGCCCGGCGGCCCGTCTTCTCGCCGGTACCGCGGCGGTGCGGCGCCCCGGTCGGCTGGGCTGCCGGTCGGCTTCCTGAACACGTACTCCACAGGGATCAGAATGTCAGAACCAGCCGGCCGCGCACGCCGTGCGCCTCGAACCGGCGGTGCGCCTCGGCCGCCTGCGCGGCCGGCAGCGCGTCGGCCACGCGCAGGGACAGCACGCCCTTGGCGGCAAGCTCCGCCAGCCGGGCCAGATTGTCCCCCTCGTGCAGGTGCCCGAAGACCAGCACCAGGGACACGGTGATCCCGCGCTCGGTCTCGCCCGGGAACGACCGCACCGCGATGACCTGCCCGCCGTCCCGGACCGCGGCGAGCACCGGCGGGCCCGTCACCGCCGCGTCCAGCAGGGCGTCGACGCCGGCCGGAAGCACCTGCCGCATCCGCCCCGCCACGCCCGGTCCGCGCGGCACCACCACGTGCGCGCCGAGCTCGCTGACCAGGGCCTCGTCTGCCGGGCTGGCGTCGGCGACCACCCGCAGCCCTTCGGAGCGCCCCAGCTGGATCGCGTACCCGCCGACCGCGCCCGCCGCCCCGGTCACCCCGAGCGTCTGGCCGGGCCGCAGGGCCAGCTCGTCCAGGGCGGCCCGGACGGTCAGCGCGTTCATCGGCAAGGTGGCCGCCGCCCGCAGGCTGATCCGCTCGGGCACCCGGGCGAGCGCGTCGGCGGACACCACCACGTACTCCGCCTGCGCCCCGCCGCCGGGTTCCCACGGCGAGACCGCCGCCATCACCCGGTCGCCGGGCGCCCACCCGGCCGCGTCCGGGCCAGCGATGTCGACCACCCCGGCCAGATCCATCCCGGGCACGTAGGGTGGCCGGACGCCGGGGGGCATGGACCGGTGCCCACCGGACCGGAAAGCCAGGTCGGTCGGGTTCACCGCCGCCGCGGCGACCCGCACCCGCACCTGGCCAGGCCCGGGCGACGGAACCGGCAGCGAGACAAGCCGCAGCACCTCCGGCCCGCCGAACTCCGTGAACCCCACCGCCTGCATCTTCGTCATGCCCCCCACTCGCTCCCCTCGGTCATGATCGCCAGCAGCTCGTCCACGCCCCGCACCCGCAGATGCGGGCGGCGCGAGACGGGCAGCCCGTCGTAGCGCGCCGAACCACCCAGGCCGGTGCCCACCGCAATGGCCAGCGACCGGCCGCGGTGCGCCATCGGCACCTCGAGCTGGGGGTCGTCGCCAACTACGGCCAACTGGGTGGTCGGCACGCCCAGCCGATCCGACGCGCTGCGCAGCGCGTCGATCGACGGCTTGCCCACCACCCGGAGCCCGCAGCCGGTCAGCGACCTGATCATCGCGGAGATGGCCCGGGAGGTGCCGAGCGCCCGGCCGCCGTCCACCGCGAAGAACGGGGTTTGCGAGCAGCTGTGCAGCTCGGCCCCGCCCCAGACCGCGTGGCAGGCGGCCTCAAGCGCGGGCATGGTGAACTCGGGGAACCAGCCCACCAGGACCGCGTCGGCCGCGGTACCGGCAGCAGGCGGCACGACCTGCAGGCCGGCCTGCCGCAGCGGCTCGGCCAGCGCGGGCCCGCCGAGTACCATCACCCGCTGGTAGCCGGCCCGGACGAGGACCCGGACCGCGCTGCTGGCCGGGGTCAGCAGCGCCTCGTCTGGCAGGCCGAACCCGATGTCCCGCATGGTCCGCGCGTAGTCCGCGGGCGTCCGGGTGGTCCCGTTGGTGAACACGACGAACGGCAGCCCGCGCCGCGTCGCCCAGCTCGTGATCTCCAGCGCGCCGGGCAGCGGCCGCAGCCCGTGGTTATGCCGGTCGCCGAGCACCAGCGTGCCGTCCATGTCGAACACGAACCCGCGTGCGGCCGCCAGCCGCTCCCGGATCAGATCGCTATGCACCGGCCGGCCCCCGCAGCGAGAGCCGGAACCCCGGCTTGTCCACGACCAGGCGCGAAACCGGCGGCCGGGTGCCGAGCTCGCGCAGCAGCCGCAGCACCGGCTGTGCCTCCGGGGTGTAGTGCCGTGCCGCCGGGGCCGCGGCCAGCATGGCGTCCACCTCTTCGGCGGGCATGGCGAACCTCAGCAGCAGCTCTTCGTCCGAGATCCCGCGCGGCCACCGCCGGCGCAGTTCGGCCACGGACAGCGGCGGCGGCTCGGCCGCCAGCTCCCGGGCCCGCGGCCGGTCCAGGATCCGGTCGAGCACCCACGGCTCGACCGGCGCTGTCGGCTTGCCGAAGCTGCCGAGCACGTACCTGATCACCTGGTCGGGCACCACCTCATACCGGGAACCGCCCAGCACTGTGCTGGCCCCGGGGGACACAGTGCCACCTGGGGACACCCCAGACCCCAGTGGCCCAGACCCCCCGATGACATTGGACAAAGCCTGCCCCATCACCATCTGCGGGAACGGGGTGACCATGATCGGGTAGCCGAGCTCGGCCCGGACCCGGCTCACCTCCTGGATCACCGCGCCGAACCGCTCACCGAGCCCGAGCTCGGCCAGCTGGCGCCGCAGCGTGGTCAGCACGCCGCCGGCCAGCTGGTGCCGGGTGAACGCCGCGTCGTACGGTCGCGGCTGGCCGGACGGCAGCGACTCGGCCGCCGCGAGCCGGTCGAAGTACCGTGCCGCCCGGGCCAGCAGCCGGTCGTCCACGTCCACCGTGTGCCCGAGCTCGCGCAGGTTGGCCACGACGCGCTCGGCGTCGGGCAGCGAGGACCCGTCGGCCAGCGCGCCGCAGCCGGTCTGCAGCACCTCCACGCCCAGGTCCGGTGCGGTCAGGTAGACCAGCGGCGACAGCCCGATCGTGCAGTGCGCGTGCAGCTCCAGCGGCTTGCCGCCCAGGCGCGCCCGCACGGCCGGGATCAGCGTGCGGGCCCGCTCCGGTGTCAGCAGCCCGGCGGGGTCCTTGATGTAGGCGCGGTCGATGTAGGGCGACGCGGCGGCCTGCCCGGCGATCCCGGCGTAGAAGGCGTCGTCGTGGACCGCCGAAATCGTGTAAGTGAGCGCCATGATGATCTCGGTCCCGCCGGCCTGCCGGATCATCCGCGCGCTCTGCCGCACCGCGTCCATGTCGTGCGTCGGGTCGAGCACTACGAACCGCGTTATCCCGGCCGCCACCAGCCGGTCGTAGACCAGCTGCAGCACCTCCGGGTGTGCCCGCTCCCAGGAGATGAACCGCAGCCCGGTGCCGATGAACTGCAGGTGCGCGTCCGGCACCGCGGCCCGGGTGAGCCGGATCCGCTGCCACGGGTCCTCCCGGTGCGTCCGCACCGCCACCCCCATGGCCGTGCTCGACATGAAGTCGAGCGCCCGGAACCCGACCCGGTTCAGCACCGGGGCGATCTGCAGGATGTGCTCGGTGCGAAGCCCGGTGGCCCCCCACAGGCTCTGGTTGCCGTCCCGCAGCGAGACGTCGGTCAGCTGCACCTTAACCATCTTTTGCGTCCCTAACGGACCAGGTTTCCCGCCCCAGCCACCCGGCGAGAAAGTCGGTGGCGACGGCGCCCGCGGCGAACTCCGGGTCGGCGGCCAGTGCCGCGTGCACGCCCACGGTGGTCGCCACCCCGCCGATCTCGCACCGGGCCAGCGCGCCGCGCAGCCGGGCCAGCGCCTCGGCCCGGCTCGGCCCGCTCACCACTAGTTTCGCCAGCAGGCTGTCGTACTGCGGCGGCACCGCCGAACCCGCCTGGACGTGCGTGTCCACCCGGATACCTGGCCCGGCCGGGAAGACCGCGCTGGTCACGGTGCCCGGGCTCGGCCGGAACCCGGCCGCCGGGTCTTCCGCGTTGATCCGGCATTCGATCGCGTGCCCGCGCAGGCAGACATCGGCCTGGGCCAGCCGCAGCCCGCGCCCTTCCGCGACCGCGATCTGCTCGGCGACCAGGTCGAGCCCGGTGACCGCCTCGGTCACCGGATGCTCCACCTGGATGCGCGCGTTCACCTCGAGGAACCAGAACGCGGCCGCTTCGGCGTCGACCAGGAACTCCACGGTGCCCAGGCCCTGGTATTTCAGCTGCAGGCCGAGGGCGACCGCCGCCGCCCGCATCCCGACCCGCAGCGTCTCGCCGAGCCGCGGCGCCGGTGCCTCCTCGATCAGCTTCTGATAGCGCCGCTGCACCGAGCAGTCCCGGTCGCCGAGGTGGATCACGTTCTCCCCGTCGCCCAGCAGTTGCACCTCGACGTGCCGGGCGGAGGAGACGTACCGCTCCAGGTACACCCGCGGATCGGAGAACGCCGCCTGCGCCTCCGCGCTGGCCACCGCCACCGCCCCGGCGAGCTGACCCGGATCGCGGACCACCCGCAGCCCCCGCCCGCCGCCGCCCCCCGCCGCCTTGACCAGCACCGGATACCCGATCCGCTCTGCCAGCCTGGCCGCGTCCGCGGCGTGGGCCAGCGCCCCCGCGTCCGCGGCGTGGGCCAGCGCCCCCGCGTCCGCGGCGTGGGCTAGCGCCCCCGCGTCCGCGGCGTGGGCCAGCGCCCCCGCGTCGACCTCCCCGTCCGCCCCGCTGACCCTCCTGGCCCCGTCCGCCACGCCCGCAGGCGCACGCACCAGCCCGCCCGGCAGCACCGGGAGTCCCGCGGCCACCGCGTGGTTCCGCGCCGCGAGCTTGTCCCCTGTCGCCTCGAGCACGTCCGCGCTCGGCCCGATGAACACGATGCCTGCCGCCTCGCACGCCCGCGCGAGCCGCGGGTTCTCCGACAGGAAGCCGTAGCCCGGGTGGATCGCGTCCGCTCCCGACGCGTCCGCGGCCGCGACGACCGCCGCCACGTTCAGGTAACTGTCTGCCGCGCTGGCCGGCCCGATCCGGATCGCCTTGTCGGCCAGCCGGGACGGCACCGAGTCCGCGTCGGCGTCCGAGACCGCCAGCACGGTCTCGATGCCCAGGCGCTGGCACGTGCGCAGGACGCGAACGGCGATCTCGCCGCGATTGGCGACAAGCACCCGCCGCAGGATCATGTGTCCGCCCGGATGCGCAGCAAGGTGGCCCCGTGCGCGGCGAACTCGGCGTTGGCCACGCAGAATTCGGCAACCGTGCCGGCTACCCCCGCGTGCACCGAGTTCATCAGCTTCATGGTTTCCACGATCCCGATCACCGTGTCCGCGCTGACCCGGCTGCCCACCTCCACGAACGGCGCCGCCCCCGGCCGCGGCGCCCGGTAAAACGTCCCCGGCAGCGGCGCCCGCACCGCCACCAGCTCCCCATCAGCCTCCTCAGCCTCGCTAACCTTGCCGCTGGCCTGGCCCGCGCCCGCGGCCGACGACAACGATGGAGCATTGATGTCGCCCTGACGACCACGATGTTCCATCGTTGTCGTTTCCAGGGGAGCCGGCGCGGACAGGACTTGGGTGGACTGGGTCCAGCCGTGCGAGGTACGGCGGAGGGTCAGGCGGAACCGCGGGGTCTCCAGGTCCAGCTCGTCGTAGGGCAGCGAGTCGAGCAGCGCGAGTATGTCCGTGACGTCGGCGTCGGTGAGGTCCATCGCAGTGCCGTCCATAAAGGGCCGTCCACAACAGGGCTGTCCACAACAGGGCCGTTCACAACAGGGCTGTCCATCACAGCGCCTTCTGGAGCCAGGCCAGGACATGGTCGCTGGCGCGGGGTTTCGGAGCCGCGACGGGCGGGCGCTCGCGGGCCGCCCAGACCGTCTCCGGGCGGCTTTGCAGCAGCACGATGCGGTCCGCGGGGTCACCGTGCAAGGCCGGGCAACCCGGGCTGTCGCCGAGCAGCGCCCACTCGATGTCCTGGGGCACGCCGTAGTGCTCCTCGACCCGCCGGCCGACCAGGGCGAGCGCGCGGGCCTCATCGTCGCTCAGGCAGGGCGACCGTCGCAGGGCGGTGGGCATGGGCTGAGCGGAGATCCCCTGGTCGTTCGGCCCAAATGAATGTGCCCGCAGCTTGGCACTGACCCGTCGCCCGGTGATCTCACCGGTCACCTTGCTCACCGTGAAGCTGTCCGGCGTCACCTCGCCGGCCACCAGGGCCGAGCCGAGCCCCCAGGTTCCCTCGATGGCCACCACCGAGCGGTCGCCGGTGACCGGGCTGCGGGTAAACATCACCCCGGCCGCGCGCGGGCTGACCATGCGCTGGACGACGACGGCCATGGCCAGGCCGCCTTCGCCGGTGCCCCGGCGGCGCCGGTAGCTGACCGACTCGTCGTTGTACAGGCTGGCCCAGCAGGAGCGCACCCGGTCAAGCACGGCGCCGGCGCCGCGGACCGCCAGGTAGCTGTCCTGCAGCCCCGCGAAGCTGGCCTCCGGGCTGTCCTCCATGGTGGCGCTCGACCTGACCGCCACCGCCATCTCATCCGGCTGCTGAGCCCCGAGCCGCTGGTACGCGGATGTGATCTCGGCCGCCACCTCGGGTGGCAGCGGTGCCGCCGTGATCCGGGCGCGCAGGTCGGCCGCGGCGTGCGCGATGGCCGCAAGATCGTCCGCGGGCACGTCCCCGAGCGCGCCGCGGATCGCACCGGACGGATCGAGCGCCGCCATGACCAGGTTGAACGCCGCCACGGTGATCACGTAGCCGCGCGGGACGGGTATCTCGGCGCGGGCCAGCTCACCCAGGGCTGCCGCCTTGCCGCCGGCCCAGGCCGTGTCCGCGGCGCCCACGTCGGCGAGCCCGCGGACAAAACGAGCGGTCACCCGATGACCTGGACGATCCCGCGGTCGCCGTCGACGCGTACCCGCTGGCCGGTGCTGATCCGCTTGGTCGCGTCGCCGGTACCGACCACGGCCGGCATGCCGTACTCCCGCGCGACGATCGCCGCGTGCGACATCGAGCCGCCGATGTCGGAGACCGCCGCCCTGATCTTGCCGAACACCGGCGCCCAGCTCGGCGCGGTCACCGGGCAGACCAGGATCTCGCCGTCGCGGACCTCCCCGATCTGGTTGACGTCGGTCAGCACCCTGGCCGGCCCCTCCACGATGCCGGAGGAGGCGCCGCAGCCGCGGATCTCGCCCTCGTCAGGCCGCAGCCAGGCCTCGATCGTCTGCTGGGTGACGCCCCAGAGCATGTGCACGGCCGGGTCGTTGAGCGCTTCGGGCACCGGGCCGAGGGCGGGCGGCGGCGACCAGGCGCGCAGGGCTTCCAGCATCCGCTTGCGTTCGGCCACGATGGGCTGGAAGTGGGCCGCGCCGAGCGGCGTGCCGCCCGCGGCCCAGGCCAGCATCACGTCCGACAGCGCCTGGTCGACCTCGGTGTGGTGCAACTGGAATACGTCCTCGGCCTCGGCGAGGACCCCGAAGCGCGCCAGCAGCGCGCCGAACTCGCGGATCTTGCCGAAGAACAGCGTGGTGAACCAGTGCTCGCAGTAGAACTTGTGGTCCTCCACGTACGGGAACACCACCCGGCACAGGCCGAGCATCTGGTCGAACGCGGCCTGTTCCTCCTCGGTGCCGAGCAGGTCCCGGTACTCGGCCGCGATCCGTTCCCGTTCGGCCCGCAGCGCCTCGGTGGGCCGGTCGGCGAGCAGGCCGTCGCGGACCTGGGCCACGTACCGGGGGAGCGCGGCGAACGGAACCGTCAGGTCGTCGGACCAGCTGCGGTGGTGGTGGTAGAAGCCGTCGCCGGTGGACACGTTGAACCAGGGCTCGCGCGCCTGCTCGAGGGCGGCCAGCCAGGTCTTGCCGCCCTCGCCGCGGTCGGCCAGCGCCGCCAGCACCTGCGATGGCGAGCATCCCTCGGTGAACAGGTCGTCCACCCCGGCCTCGACGGCCACCCGGGCCAGGTTGCGGAGCTCGTCGTCGGGCCGGTACATCATCACGTCGATGCCGGCCACCATGCGGGCCACCGTCTGGTCGCTGATCTCCGGGAACGCCTGCTTGCAGAACTGGAAGAACACCACGTAGGCGCCGTAGCCGAGCATCAGGAACTCGGTGTGGTGGTGCCACATTACCGAGAACAGGTCCAGGCACCGGTGGAAGTTCTCCCGTACGTAGTGGTTCTGCGCCACGCCGGTCGATCCGGTGACGACCGCGGCGTCGTCGAACTCCGGCAGTTGGGGCACGCTGACCGACGCGATTTCGTCGATCAGGCCCTTGATGCGCGCCTTCCAGCCTTGGTAGAGCGTGTCCCAGTTCTCGAAGTAGTAGCCGGCCCGCTCGCCGAAGATCGCCGCCCGGCGCCCGATCTCCTCGGGATCGGTGACCGGGTTGGCGGTGATGTAGACCCGCCCGTTGACGATGCGGTGCTCGATGCCGAGCGTGGTCGGGAAGACGAACACCCGGGCGGTGTTGGCTCCGATCGCGCTGTACGGGATCTCGGCGGTGATCGTGTCGAAGGCCGGCATCGGCTCGGGGAAGTGCATGGAGTTGTAGAACCAGAAGCGTTTGTCGTCCTCCGGCTGGAACCGGGTGAAATAGGGGTACATCGACCGCCAGCCCTCAGCCCCCGGCGCGTCGGCGATCTCCGAAGGAAGCAGGAACCTGGCCGCCCCACCGTGGCCAGCAGAGCCGTTCCCGTCCATCGCATCCTCCTGAGCCGTCCGCGGCAGTGACCCGTTACGGGCCTGAGCTTCTTTGCGCAGGTCCGCACCGCCGACGCTGGCATAGGGATACCGGCCGGATCAATGGCGTACGCAACCATTTCGGTCCGCCAGATCTTGGGCCGCGACCCAAACGCCAGCCCCGGGCCTAACGCCAGCCGAGGCCTATTTCTCCGGCATCGTCCCGGTTTCGGCGTCAGGCCGCTTGGAGCGACCGCTTGGCCAGGCCGAGGGCGTAGCCGTCGATGGTCGTGGTGGGCGGCGCGGTCGGGTCGGTGGCGGCGCCGAGCGTGACAAACAGCGGCGTGAAGTGCTCCACGGTGGGGTGGGCGTACGGCATGCCGGGTGCGCGGGTGCGGAAGGCCGCGAGTTCGTCGACGTCGCCGCGGGCCAGCGCGTCCGACGCCCAGGTGTCGAAGTCCGAGGACCAGCCCGGCACGTGGTCGAGGTTGCTCCAGTCGATGAACGGAAGGCCATGGGTCATGTATCCCGACCCGATCACCAGGACCCCGGCCTCGCGCAGCGGCCGCAAGCGCCGGCCAAGGTCCAGCAACCGCCCGGGGTTGTGGGTCGGCATGCTGAGCTGCAGGACCGGGATGTCGGCGTCGGGGTACATGATCTTCATCGGTACCCACGCTCCGTGGTCCAGGCCGCGGCTGTGGTGCTCGTGCACCGGCTCGGTGTCGGGCATGAGCTTGGCGACCTGCTGCGCGAGTTCGGTGGCGGCCGGGGTGTCGTACCGCATCTGGTAGTACATCGGGTCGAAGCCGCCGAAATCGTAGACGAGTTCGCGGGGCTCGCTGCTGCTGATGCTGAGCGGAGCGGACTCCCAGTGCGCGGAGACGATGAGGATGGCCTTCGGCTTGGGCAGCGCCCGCGCCCAGGAGTGCAATTCGGTCATCCAGCCGGTCATCTCGAACAGCATCGGGGCGCCGTGGCTGATGTACAGGCTGGGCAGCGGCCTGTCCTCGGGGGTCCACAGGCGGTGTGCCGCGGCTCGCTCGGCATCGGCGGCCCGGCGCAGGTGCGCGGCGAACGGGTGCTGGGCGGGAACGCGGCGGTCGGCGGCCGCGGTGCTGCCGCGGGCTCCGGGGGATGTCAT
>JBKQQQ010000608.1:0-10238 GCA_052144275.1 Streptosporangiaceae bacterium | reverse complement strand
TCGACAAGTACTCCACGTTCGCACTGCCCGACTACGAGCTCGAGGAAGGCTACACGCTGCTGTGCCGGGCGCACGCCTACGAAGACATGACCATCGAGCTGCTCAACTACGACGAGGAGATGATCCGCTCCGGCCTGCCGATCCAGCAGGGCGTTACGGAGGTGGTGTCCAAGGACGCGGTCACCCACGACATGCGGCACCTGGTGCTGCGGCTGATCGAGCCGGACGAGATCAAGTTCTTCCCCGGCCAGTACATGGACATCGCCATTCCGGGCACCGACGCGGTGCGCTCGTTTTCCATGGCTAACACCTCAAGCCGCGAGAGCGGGCTGCTTGAGTTCGTCATCAAGGTCTATCCGGACGGGCAGTTCTCCCGGTTCCTGGCGGAGAAACTGGCCGAAGGTGACCGCCTTGATATAACCGGGCCGTTCGGTGTCTTCACCCTCCGCGAGGGCGACAACGACCTGGTGTTCGTCGGCGGCGGCGCGGGCATGGCGCCCATCTTGTCGCTGCTGCGGACGATGGCCGAGCGCGGTCTGCAACGCAAGGCCACCTTCTTTTACGGCGCCCGGACCAAGAAGGATCTCTGCTTCGAGGCCGAGCTGCACTCACTGGAAGAGCAACTGCCCGATTTCCGGTACATACCGGCCCTGTCCGAGCCGGCCGGCGACGAGGAATGGGACGGCGAGACCGGCCTGATCACCGACGTGGTCAAGCGGCACGCCAGCGACCTGCGCGGGGCACACGCCTACGTCTGCGGGCCGCCGCCCATGGTGGAGGCGGCGCTGCCGCTGCTGGCCACGCTGGGCGTGGAGGAAAAGCGCATCTACTACGACAAGTTCACGACCACTGGCAACCCGCAGGAGTGAGATCATGACTGAGACACAGGAGAACCAGGAGCGCAGTGTTCCTAAGCCGGTCTTCACCGACGCGGAGGCAGGCGCCAAGACCTTCCCGGACTCCACCAAGCGGGACTTCAACTACTACACGCCGGCCAAGCGCAAGCAGTCCCGGTATGAGGACGTCACCGTTGAGGTCCAGCCCGACCCCCGTCACTACCTGGCCCAGGGCTGGCTGTACGGGTTCTCCGACGGCCGTGGCGGCTACCCGCTGGACTGGACGGCCCTGAAGGCCTGGGGCTCGGACCGGCCCGAGCCCGAGCGCTATCCCGGCTCGGGCGGCAAGGGCTACGACTGGCCGGCGCTCGGCTGGCACGAGTTCCGCGACCCCAACGAGGAGTGGGAGCTCAGCCTCTACCGCTACAACGCGAACGTGATCCGGCAGCTCAACCAGAACATCGACGTGGCCAGGGGGACCAAGGCCTTCGACCAGTGGAACCGGAACTGGGTGCGTTTCGTGGAGTCGCACGTCGGCGCGTGGATGCACGTGGACCACGGGCTCGGCCTCTACCTGTTCGCCAACGCCAACCGGCGCGCGCCCACCAACATGCACAACAACGCGATCTCGGTGAACAGCATGCACCGGATCCGTTCGGCCCAGGACCTGGCGCTGTACAACCTGACCCTGACCGAGGAGATCGACGGCTTCGACGGGGCCGCCCACCTGACGGCGTGGAACAGCGACCCGGCCTGGCAGGGGGTGCGTGAGGTGGCCGAGCAGCTGACCGCGATCGACGACTGGTGCGAGGCCATCTTCGCGGCCAACGTGGTGTTCGAGCCGCTGGTCGGCGAGCTGTTCCGGAGCCAGCTGGTGATGCATGCGGCGCCGCGCAACGGCGACTTCGTTACGCCCACGGTCATCGGCGCGGAGGAGTACGACTTCGCCGAGCGGGACCTGCGCTACACGATCGCGATGTTCCACCTGCTCACCAACGACCGGGAGTTCGCCGACCACAACAAGGGACTCCTGCAGGACTGGCTGTCCACCTGGACCGCCCGCGCCATCACCGCCGCCCGGACGCTGCAGCCGCTGTGGTCGCAGCCTGACAACAAGCCGCCGCGCTTCGAGGACGGGCTGGACGCGGTCAAGAGCCGGTTCGCCACCATCCTCACCGACCTGAACCTGGACGCACCGAAGGAGCTGGCCCAGTGACCGACTTCAAGCACCCCGACAGCCCGTACAAGGAAGACCACACGGCCTCGGGCAAGGCCGGGTTCACCCTGATGAACAACCAGATCGGGGCGGTCGTCGCCCAGGTCATGGCCAAGAAGCCCAACGTGAAGGTCATGTACCTGCCGTCGATGATCCGGGTCGACGGCACGGGCCGGTTCGACGTGGACTACGACGAGGTCTCCGAGGCGCTCGGCGAGGAGCCCGGCTACTTCGACGCCGCCCAGTTCGAGGAGAACATGTCGACGCACTACGGCCGGATGATCCACACCGACACCGAGACGATCATGTTCGCCAACCCGGAGGAAGCGGCCGACTACCTGGGCTTCGATCTGACCGCAAAGTCGTAGCCATTTAAGCCCCGCGCGGCGCGGGCTGGACAAACCCCGCGCCGCGCGGGTACGAACGGAAATGTGGTGTTTACTCCCGTGGCACTGAGCCGGTGATCACCGGCTCAGTGCCATGAGCGGGCTCACTGAAGGAGGCGCCTTGTACGAGCACAACGGCGAGAAGTACTTCATCGTCGATTCGCACATGCATTACTGGAATGCTGCCCCGGACAACTGGGTCCCCGGCGCCGAGCAGTACGCCAAGGGCTGGATCGAATGCTTCCACGCCTACCAGGGCCTCGGCCCGCCAGAGACGCACTGGTCGATCGAGCACTTCCAGAAGTACTCAGAGGACGACCTGATGAAGGACGTCTTCGAAGACGGGCACGTCGACGTGGCCATCTTCCAGCCGACGAACCTGAAAGAGTGGTATAAGGAGGGCTTCAACACCACCGAGCGCAACAATGAGATGGGCAAGAAGCACCCTGGCAAGTTCATCTACAACACCAACTTCGACCCCCGGGACAGCGACGCGGGCCTGGAAGCGCTCAAGCGGAACGTGGAGAAGTACGGTTGCAAGGGCGTCAAGCTCTACACCGCGGAGTGGAACAACGGCTCCCGCGGGTACAAGCTGAGCGACCCCGGCGCGTACCGGTACCTCGAAGCCGCGCAGAAACTCGGCATCAAGAACATCCACGTGCACAAGGGCCCGACGATCTGGCCACTGGACAAGGACGCCTTCGACGTCGCCGACGTGGACCACGCCGCGACCGACTTCCCCGAGCTCAACTTCATCATCGAGCACGTGGGCCTGCCGCGGATCGAGGACTTCTGCTTCATGGCCACCCAGGAGCCGAACGTGTACGCCGGGCTCTCCGTGGTCATCGGCGGCCTCATGCACGCGCTGCCGAACTTCTTCGCCAAGTGCATGGGCGAGCTGCTGTTCTGGGTCGGCGAGGACAAGATGACGTTCGGCAGCGACTACGGCATCTGGGAGCCGAAGTGGCAGGTCGAGGGCTTCGTCGACTGGGAGATGCCGGACCGTGAGGCGTTCTCCGACTACCCGAGGCTCGGCGTCGCGGGCAAGAAGAAGATCCTCGGCCTGAACGCGGCCAGGCTCTACGACATCGAAGTGCCAGCGGAGTACCAGCTGAAGGACGACGCGCAGCTGGTCGCGGGGGCATGACCCCTTCGACGGCTTCGGTGACCGCCGATCTTGACCTTCTCCGGGCGCTGGAGACGGTGCGCGACCCCGAACTCGACGAGCCGATCACCTCGCTCGGTTTCGTCGCGTCGTGCGCCGTCTCCGCGGACGGGGACGCGCAGGTCCGGCTGCGGCTGCCGACCTACTTCTGCGCGCCCAACTTCGCCTACCTGATGGTCGCCGACGCCTACGACGCGGTGTCGGCGCTGCCGGGCGTGCGACGGACCGAGGTGGTCCTGGAGGACCACTTCGCCGCCGACGCGATCAACGGCGGCGTGGCCGCCCAGGCCGGTTTCGCCCGCTCTTTCGACGGCGAGGCGGTCGGCGAGCTGCACGAGCTGCGCGCCGACTTCCTGCGCAAGGCGGTGATGGCAGGCACGGACCAGGTGTGCAGGCCGCTGCTCGCGGCGGGCACGGAACCGGCGGCACTGCTCGCGATGACCCTTGGCGAGCTGCCGCCTTCTCGCGCTCTTGACCGGCTCCGCTCGCGCCGGGCCGAGCTCGGCCTGCCGGCCGGGGACGACGCCCGGCTGCTCATTGACCCGGCGACCGGCCTGCCCGTCCGCGCCGAGGCGGTGCCGCTGCACCTGCGGAAGGCTCGCCTGACCCGGGTGAGCATCGAGGCGAATTCCGGCATCTGCCGCGGCATGCTGCGGCAGAGATACCACACCGACGGACAAGGAGAGACGGTCCTGGACGCGGACTCTCCTGACGCAGATGCGTGACTCTTGAGTGAACATTCGTGGCTCAGAAAGCAGGTCGAGGAGGACCCATGAAGGCCGTCCGGTTGCATAAATTCCATACCCAGCCGGTGATCGACGATGTACCCGAGCCCACGATCAGCGGGCCGTTCGACGTCATCGTGAAGATCGGCGGCGCCGGCGTCTGCCGCACCGACCTGCACATCATCGAGGGCCAGTGGGACGCGGCGATGGGCACCCCGCTGCCCTACATCCTCGGCCACGAGAACGCGGGCTGGGTGCACGAGGTCGGTTCGGCGGTCACCAACGTGGCCGTGGGCGACACGGTCATCCTGCACCCCACGCCGACCGACGGCCTGTGCCACGCCTGCCGGGCCGGCGACGACATGCACTGCGAGAACAGCGAGTTCCCCGGGCTGTCCAGGGACGGCGGCATGGCCGAGTACATGCTGACCTCAGCGCGGGCCTGCATCAAGCTCAACCCGGAGACCAGGCCGCAGGACGTGGCCGCGCTCGCCGACGCCGGCATCACCGCCTACCACGCGGTCCGCAAGGCCATCCCGCTGCTCTACCCGGGCACCACCTGCGTGGTGATCGGCGCCGGCGGCCTCGGCCACATCGGCATCCAGTGCCTGGCCACGCTGACCGCGACGAATATCATCGTGGTGGACCGCAACCCTGACGCGCTCAAGCTGGCGTCGGAACTCGGGGCGCAGCACACCGTGGTAGCCGACGGCACGCACGTCGACGCGGTGAAGGACCTGACCGGCGGCCAGGGCGCCCATGTGGTGCTCGACTTCGTGGCCGAGCAGGGCGCCGAGATGGACGGCTGGAACATGACCCGCCGGGCCGGCTCCTACTACGTCATCGGCTACGGCGGCACCCTGAACATCCCGACCCTGGACATCATCTCCACCGAACGCAACATCATCGGCAACATCGTCGGTACCTACAACGAGCTGGCGGAGCTGATGGCGCTGGCCCAGGGCGGCAAGGTCACGCTGCACACCAAGACCTACCCGCTCGACGCCGCCCCCGACGCCTTCGCCGACCTCGACGCCGGCCGGGTCCGCGGCCGCGCCATCCTCGTCCCCTGACGTGAGAGTCATTCGATACCGGCTAGCGAGCACGGGCCCTTTCGGCCCGTGCGAGCGGCCGGTGCCGGTAAGCGGACAGCAACCACAGCGGGTCTCGAATGACTCGAACTTTTAAATAGACAGGGAGCATTCATGGCCAAAGAACTGCGCTTCGGCGCTGAAGCTCGCGGCCTGCTGCTGGCTGGCGTGGACCAGCTGGCCGAAGCCGTCAAGTCGACTCTCGGCCCCAAGGGGCGCAACGTCATCCTGGAGAAGATCACCGGGTCGCCCGTGGTCACCAACGATGGCGTGACGATCGCGCGGGAAATCCACCTGAAGAACCAGTTCGAGAACATGGGCGCGCAGCTGGTCAAGGAAGCCGCCATCAAGACCAACGACATCGTCGGCGACGGCACCACCACCGCCACCGTGATCGCCCAGGCGATCGTCCGGGAGGGCATGGCGGCCATCGGCAAGGGCGGCAACCCGGTGCTGGTCAAGCGGGGCATCGACCTGGCCGTCGGCCGCCTGGTCGAGCACCTGCGCGGCGTGGCGCACCCGGTGAAGACCGAGCAGGACTACGCGCGGGTAGCCGCGATCTCCGCCAACGACGACGACGCGGTGGGCGCCGTGATCGCCAAGGCGCTGTTCACCGTGGGCGACGGCGGCATCGTCACGGTCGAGGAGTCACCGGTGCCCGGGATGAAGGTCGACTTCGTCGAGGGCTTCGAGTTCGACAACGGCTACCTCTCGCCGTACATGGTGACCAACCCGGCCGCCCTGGAATCCATCGTCGACGATCCCTACATCCTGCTGAGCAGCGAGAAGATCACCAAGGTCCAGGACCTGATGCCGCTGCTCGACAAGATCATGCGGGCACCCCGCCCGCTGATCATCGTCGCGGAGAACGTCGAGGGCACCGCGCTGAGCATGCTGGTGCACAACCACGTCAACCGGATCTTCCAGTGCGTCGCGGTCCGGGCGCCCGGGTTCGGCGACCGCAGGCTGCACAAGCTGGAGGACATCGCCGCGCTGACCGGCGGCGCCGTGTACAGCAAGCACTCCGGCTTCACGCTGGAGACGATGACCGTGGCCCAGCTCGGCCGGGCCGCGCAGGTGCGGGTCACCGCCGACAACACCACGATCATCGGCGGCGGCGGCTCCTCCGACGCCGTGGAGTTCCGGCTCAACCAGATGCGAGCGGAGCTCGAGCGGGCCACCTTCGGGATCGACGAGGACGTGCTGAACGAGCGGATCGGCGCCCTGTCCGGCAGGGTGGCCGTGATCAGCGTGGGCGCGCCCACCAGCGCCGAGCTCAAGGAACTGCAGCACCGGGTCGAGGACGCGCTGTCCGCCACCCGGGCCGCCATGGCCGAGGGCATCGTCGCGGGCGGCGGCGCCGCGCTGCTGCACGCCGAGAGCGTGCTGGACAACCTGGACGTCAACACCGACTACGCCATCGGCGTCGACATCGTGCGCCAGGCGCTCAGCGAGCCCGCGTACTACATCGCGGCCAACGCCGGCTACGACGCGGCGGACGTGGTGGCCAAGACCAGGCTGCTGGGACCCGACGAAGGTTTCGACGCCCTGGCGGGCCGGCATGGCAACATGATCGAGATGGGCATCATCGACCCGCTCCGCGTGGTCCGCTCGGCGCTGCAGAACGGGGCGTCCGTGGCCGGCCTGCTGCTCACGACCAACACGCTGGTCGCCGAGGAGCAGACGCCGTGGGGCGGCAGCGCGGCGCTGATGACCGAGTACGGATCGCTAGACGAGGGCCTGAACCAGCCGTCGCCCGACTCGAGCACCCCGCAGTCGCTCGGGCTGGGCCCGTCCGTTGGCTGATTTCCTTGGCTGAGGTGGTTCCGCTCGACCGGCTCGACCGGCAGGTGGTGATCGGCGACGACGCCCTTCCCGGGGAAGCACGCCTCATCGCCGCGGCCGAGCGGGCCCTTTCCGGTGAACGACGCGGGGTCCGGGCGGTACTGCCGTTCCTGGGCCCCGCGTTCATCGCCGCGGTGGCCTACATCGACCCGGGCAACTTCGCCACCAACATGGCGGGCGGCTCGCAGTTCGGGTACATGCTGCTCTGGGTGGTCCTCGCGGCGAACCTGATGGCGATGCTGATCCAGTCGATGAGCGCCAAGCTGGGCATCGCCACCGGCCGCAGCCTGCCCGAGGTCTGCCGCGACCGGCTGCCGTTCCGGGTAGTGGTGCTGCTCTGGCTGCAGGCCGAGGCGATCGCGATGGCGACCGACCTTGCGGAGTTCGTCGGCGCGGCGCTCGGGCTGCACCTGGTCTTCGGACTCCCCCTGTGGATCTCGGCCGTCCTGACCGGTATTGCGGCGTTCATCATCCTGGGCCTGCAGGTGTGGGGTTTCCGCCGGCTCGAGGCGGCGATCACCGGGCTTGTCGCCGTGGTCGTCCTCGCTTTCGGCCTGGAGGTGCTGAAGAGCAGCCCGTCGGCCGCCGGGGTCGCGCGTGGCACGTTCGTGCCGCAGTTCTCCGGCAGCGGCTCGGCGCTGCTCGCGGTCGGCATCATCGGCGCCACGGTGATGCCGCACGTGATCTACCTTCACTCCTCGCTCACCCAGAAGCGCATCGTCGGCGCCAACCCCGCCGCGCGCCGCAAGATCTTCCGCTTCGAAATCGTCGATGTCAGCATCGCGATGGGCATAGCCGGCCTCATCAACATCGCCATGCTCGCCACGGCCGCCGCGGTCTTCCACACACGCGGGATGTTCGGCGTCGGCAACGACCTGGGCCAGGTCTTCGGCGGCCTGAACCAGTACCTGGGCGCGCACAGCGGGATGGTCTTCGGCCTCGCCCTGCTCGCGTCCGGGATCGCCTCCTCCTGCGTGGGCACCATGTCCGGTCAGGTGGTGATGCAGGGCTTCATCCACCGCCAGATCCCGATCTTCGCCCGCCGGGCCATCACGATGATCCCGGCCCTGATCCTGATCGGGGTGGGGTTCGACCCGAGCCGCGCGCTGGTACTGAGCCAGGTCTTCCTCTCCTTCGGCATCCCCTTCGCGCTGGTCCCGCTGGTGGTCTTCACCGGCAACCGGGATCTCATGGGAACGCTGGTGAACCGGCGCCTGACGATGCTGACGGCCGGCCTGGTCACCGCCGTGATCGTCGCGCTGAACATATACCTGCTCGCCACGGCATGACCTGCCGCCACGGCATGACCTGCCCGCCGCGGCTTGAGCTGCCCGCCGCGGCGTAACCTGCTGACGTGAGCCCTATTTCCCGCGGCTTCCACCGCAAGCGCCAGGAGGAGCCAGCCGGCCGGGTCCCGCCCGGGCAGTACGTCACCAAAGACTTCCCGGTCCTGTCGGCCGGGCCGACGCCGCACACCGCGCTGGCGAACTGGACGTTCTCGATCGAAGGCGGTCAGGCGCCGAAGAGCTGGACGTGGGAGGAATTCCGCGGGCTGCCCGCCGAGACGCTGACCACCGATATCCACTGCGTGACCCGCTGGTCCAAGCTGGACACGACCTGGCAGGGCGTGTCGCTCGACGTGCTGCTCGCTGCGGTCGAGTACGACGCCAGGTACGTGCTGGCCTTCTGCGACGGCGGCTACACGACCAACCTTCCGGTGGCCGACCTGACCGGCGGGCGGGCCTGGGTGGCGTTCGGCTACGACGGCGGCCCGCTCGGCGCGGAGCACGGCGGGCCGGCCCGGCTGCTGGTCCCGCACCTGTACTTCTGGAAGAGCGCCAAGTGGGTGCGCGGGCTGCGGCTCCGCGACACCGACGAGCCCGGCTTCTGGGAGAACTACGGCTACCACATGTACGGAGATCCATGGCGGGAACAGCGGTACGCGGGCGACTGACCTGGCAGACAGCCACGGTCGGTTCGGTCACCGACGAGACGCCCAAGGTGCGGACGCTGTCGCTCGAGGTGCCCGACTGGTCCGGCCACCGGGCCGGCCAGCACGTAGACATCAGGCTCACCGCCGACGACGGTTATCAGGCCGAACGGGCCTACTCGATCGCCTCGGCGCCCGGCGAGCCGCTGGCGATCACGGTGGAGCGGCTGGACGACGGCGAAGTCTCCCCCTACCTGACCGAGGACCTGCAGCCCGGCGACTTCCTGGAAGTCCGCGGCCCGATCGGCGGCTACTTCGTCTGGGAGCCCGCCTTCGGCGGGCCGCTGCTGCTGCTGGCCGGCGGTTCGGGCGTCGTCCCGCTGCGGTCCATGCTGCGGTGCCGGGCCTCGGCAGGCAGTCCGGTCCCGGCCCGGCTGCTGTACTCCTCGCGCAGCTTCCAAGACGTGATCTACCGAGCCGAGCTCGACGGTCTTTCTGATGGCGTCGAGGTGATCCACGCGCTGACCAGGTCGCAGCCGCCGGGCTGGACGGGCTACGCCCGGCGGGTGGACCAGCAGATGCTGGCCGAGGTGGCCTGGCCGGCGGCGCAGCAGCCGCTGGCCTACGTCTGCGGGCCGACGAGCTTCGTGGAGGCGGTCGCCTCCGGCCTGGTCGGGCTCGGCTATCCGGCGGGGCGGGTCAAGACGGAACGGTTCGGCGCCACCGGGCAGTGATTTCGCCCGGGCTGGTGCTGGAGCCTCATGAAAGGAGGCCGGGGATGAAAGCGCTCGATGACTATGCCCTCGACGGCAATGCGATCGGCGGGCTGCTGATCGAGGTCTTCGGCACCGAGATGACCACGGCCACCGGCACCTGCGGCGGCTGCGGCGCCGTCAGCCAGGTGGCCGAGCTCGCGGTCTACCGGTCGGCGCTCGGCACCGTCGTGCGCTGCCGTGCGTGTGATGCCGTGCTGATGACGTTCGTCCAGATCCACGGCGTCACCTGCGTCGACCTGCAAGGCCTGGCCAGCCTGGCGTAGCCGGT
>JBKQQQ010000607.1:0-4419 GCA_052144275.1 Streptosporangiaceae bacterium | reverse complement strand
GTGGTGAGAACTCCCGGCTACCCGCCGCGCGTCCAAGGCCGCACCGCGATCGCCGAGCTCTACCGCCCCTATGGCACCATGATGGTCGTTGACCGCTGCTCCGACCTGGCCGTCTACCACGACGCGGCCAAGGGCGTCGCGGTACTCGAATACGCCTCCCACGGGCACGCCGTCGCCACCGGGAACCCGTACCACAACCAGTTCATCTCCGTCCTCACCCTCCGCGACAGGGAAGTCGTGCACTGGCGGGACTACCTCAACCCCATCGCCGTATTCGACGCGCTCGGCTGGCCACAGCGCTAACCGGCAGCCGGCGCACCCCACCGAGGACCTGGGAGGCAGGGCGGCCGTGCGGCGGCTCCCAGTACGGCATGACCATTGGGCCTCGACCGGGATGCCGGTTTCGACGGCGATGGAGGCCGCCGCGGGAACCGGCAGCCCTCATGCTTATCCTCCCCGTGCCGACTCGCGCCCCGACCCATTTGACGCAACTGACTGGTTGCCATATTATCGCAACCATCCAGTTGCTAGATGATGGAGGAAGTCGTGGCGTTCCCTGATCGCATCGAGCGAACCGTCGAGATCGCTCACCCGCCGGCCAAGGTATGGGCGGCGCTCACCACGGCCGAGGGACTGAGTGCCTGGTTCGGCAAGGAGGCCACGATCGACCTGCGCCCGGGCGGCTCGGCCCGGATGAAGTGGGACAGCGGCCACACCGCCGACATGCGGGTGGAACGGGCGGAGGAGCCAACGGTGTTCGGCTTCACCTGGCATATCTACGGGCTGCCTGAGGAGGACCCGCGCCGCACCTACGTTGAGTTCACGCTGGAGCCGGCTGGTGCGGGCACGCGGCTGACCGTGGTCGAGTCCGGTTTCGCGCAGCTTCCCGAGGACGCCTACCGCACGGCCTACGACGGCAACACCCGAGGGTGGGCGAGCGAGCTGGGCGAGCTCGCCGACTACCTCGATGCCGCCGCCTGACATCGAGGCGATCGCCGAGCAGGTCTTCGTCGCCCTGGCCGACCCGAGCCGGCGCGCCATCCTGGCCGCGCTGGCCTCGGGGGGGCCGGCCACCGCCACGGACCTGGCCGGCCGGCTGCCGATCACTCGTCAGGCGATCGCCAAGCACCTGGCGCTGCTGGCCGAGGCCGGCCTGGTGACGGCCGAACACGGAGAGCGGCGCAGGGTGCGGTACCGGCTGCGCTCCGCGCCGATGCAAGTGGCGCAGCAGTTCTTGGCCGCGCTGGCGCGCGACTGGGATGGCCCGCTCGACGCACTGAAAGATCACCTCGACCAGAATGCTCGCGGATCCGCGTGACGGAGATCGCCGCCCGAACTCATCGAGGAGGGAGGACTGATGGTGAACGTGGAATCGCCGGCGCACGGCTGCGCCGGCGATTGTGCTGGCGGCGACGCTCGGGCTCGCCGCCGCATGCTGGGCGGCCGCGGCCTGGCTGATGGGCGGCATGGATATGGGGGTCGCGACCCGGCCCGGGTCGTTCGGGTTCTTCGCCGCGGCGTGGGTGACGATGATGGCGGCGATGATGCTGCCGAGCGCGGCCCCGGCGGTCGCCAGGCACGCCCGCGTGAGCCGCAAGGTGCGTCCGCGCCGCCGTTCGCCGGGTCCTACCTGGCCATCTGGGCGCTCGCAGGTGTCGTGGCCTCACGCCACCAATGATGTAACGACAAGAAAAGGAGACAGGCAATGACCAGTCACAAGACGGGGACTCGCGAGGAGTGGCTTGCCGCGCGGCTGGAGCTGCTCGAGGCAGAGAAGGAACTGACCCGGCGCGGCGACGAGCTGTCCCGGCGGCGGCAGGAGCTGCCCTGGGTCAGGGTCGACAAGGACTACCGCTTCGAGACCGAGGGGGGAACGGCGTCGCTCACTGACCTGTTCCGGGGACGCTCGCAGCTGCTCGTCTACCACTTCATGTTCGGGCCCGACTACACCGCCGGATGCCCGTCCTGCTCGGCGATCGCCGACGGCTTCAACGGCTCCGCGGTCCACCTCGCCAGCCACGACGTCACGCTCTGCGCGGTGTCGCGGGCCCCGCTCGCCAAACTGGACGCATACAGGCGGCGGATGGGCTGGAGCTTCTCGTGGGCGTCCTCCTACGGCAGCGACTTCAACGTCGACTTCGGGGTGGCGCACACCAAGGAGGAGTGGGAAGCGGGAACCGTCTCGTACAACTTCGGTGAGGAGGACCTGAGGCCGACGGCTGGCGAGAAGAGTTCCCGCGACGCCTTCAGCCAGTCGATCGTCGGCACGGACTGGCAGACTTACCGGCGTGAAGGGCCCGGCATGAGCGCTTTCGCTCGCCAGGACGGCACCGTCTACCACACCTACTCCACGTACGCGCGCGGGCTGGACATCCTGTGGGGCATGTACCAGTGGCTCGACCGCGCGCCCCTCGGCCGCAACGAGGCCGGCATGTGGTGGCGCCGCCACGACGAGTACGACAGCCAGTGAGCGAGGCTGGCCAATGTCCGACATGAATAACTGGAACACCCGCCGCGGGACGCGTTGCCTGTCCTGCCGGTGACCTGTCCTGTCAGACGGTCAGGAGTGCCTGCGTCGGTGACAGGCGGGCGGCGCGGATGGCGGGCAGCAGCCCGGCCAGGGCGCCGATGATGACGGCCGCGGCCAGGCCGCCGGCCCAGGCCTGGGGCGGGATGACCACGGCCTCGCCGTGGCTGCGGGCGTAGGCGCCGGTGGCGACGGCGCCGGCGATGACGCCGACGGTGCCGCCGGCCAGGGACAGCAGGATGGCCTCGGCCAGGAACTGGGCGCGGATCTGGCCTCTGGTGGCGCCCAGCGCCCGGCGCAGCCCGATCTCGGAGCGGCGTTCCAGCACCGAGATGACCATGATGTTGGCCACCCCGATCGCGCCAACCAGCAGCGCGACCGCGCTCAGGCCGAGGAACAGGCGGTCGAACGCGCCCTTGGCGTCGGCCTGGGCAGTGAGCGCGCTTGAGGGCTGGGAGACGGTGACCTGGCTGGGGTTTTCCGGGCTGGCCTGCGCGCCGAGCAGGTTGTCGACCGCGGTGGTGGCGGCCGGGGTATCGACGGTGCGGACGTAGATTTCCGACGGGTGCCCGTCGAATTCCAGGTACTTCTCCGCGGCCGGGAAGCCGACCAGGACCGCCGAGTCGAGCTCGGAGGCATAGGTGGCCGGGTTGAGGATGCCGGTCACGTAGAACCACATGCCGCCGGTGCCGCCGGTGCCGCTGACCCAGATCCGCATCTCGGGCAGGATCCGGTCGATGCCCAGCAGCTGCGCGGTGACGGCGCCGAGCACTGCGGCCGGCTCGCGGGCGGTGGCGGCGTTCAGGAACCGGCCCTGCGCGAGGCTGGTGTCGGCCACTGCGGGCAGGCCCAGGGTGGCGGCGTCCACGCTGAGGGCGTTGGTCTCGATCGGGGGGATGAGCGGGGATTTGTAGGCGTTGATGCTGCCGACAGTGCCGGTGTCTTGCACCGAAAGGACCCCGGGCAGCCGGGCGATCATGCCCGGCGCCGCCACTGACAGCTCGGCGGGAGCGCCGGAAAAGGTCTGCCCGTTGGTGACGGTCAGCAGGTTGGTGCCCAGCCGGGCGATCTGGGCCAGCACCGCGGCCTGGGAGGAGGCGGCCAGGCCCAGGACCGCGACGATCGCGGCGACGCCGATCGCGATGCCCAGCGCGGACAGCCCGGCGCGCAGCTTACGGGTCCGCAGCCCGGTGCTGGCCAGGGCGGCCAGGTCCCCGGGCCGCAGCCGGGCCGCGGCCGGGGCGCCCGGCCGCGGCGATGTGGTGGTCATGACGGTCCTTCCTGCGCGGGCCGGGAGCGGGCGGGGCGCCCGCCGCCAGCCCCGGTGGCCGCGTGGCCGGGGCTGGTGTCGGCGATGATGTGCCCGTCGAGCATCTCGATGCGGCGCCGCGTCCGGGCGGCGACCGCGTGGTCGTGGGTGATGATGATGACCGTGGTGCCCTGCTGGTTGAGTTCCTCCAGCAGGGCCAGGATGGCGGCGCCGGTGGCCGAGTCCAGGTTCCCGGTCGGCTCGTCGGCCAGCACCACCGGCGGCGCGCCCGCCACCGCCCGCGCGATCGCGACCCGCTGCCGCTCGCCCCCCGACAGCTGGGTCGGCCGGGCGGCGGCCTTATGCGCCAGCCCGACCCGGTCCAGTGCGGCGGCGGCCAGCCGCCGCCGCCCGCCGCGGCGCACCCCGGCATACAGCAGCCCGTCGGCCACGTTGCCCAGCACGCTCTGGTGCTCGGCCAGGAAGAACTGCTGGAACACGAACCCGATCCGGGAGGCTCGCAGCCCGGCCAGCTCCCGGTCGGTCATCCGGGCCACGTCCAGGCCGGTGATGCGTACCGTCCCGGCAGTCGGCTTGTCCAAGGTGCCCATCAGGTGCAGCAGCGTGGACTTACCCGACCCCG
>JBKQQQ010000606.1:0-8761 GCA_052144275.1 Streptosporangiaceae bacterium | reverse complement strand
CAGCCGCCGGACGGCGCTAATGCCGTCCGCGCGCCCGACCTCCCGCAGCGACGCGCGCAGGGCATCGTCGCCGCTCGTCCCCTCCGGCATGCTCCTCACAGCCAATAATCCCAAGTGGACGCCATGCGCAGAAGGGGGCACTTTGACATCCTCCCCCGCCTTCAGGACTCCGTTGGTGAATGCGTATTTTGGGATTTTTGTCATGGGTCACGCTGCAAGGTCGAGACGAGAGAGGTGAGAGACGCGGGTGGTGCCGAGCGGGGTGCCGTTCAGCCAGGCATCGGCGCGGATGAGGTTGATGGCGGTAGCGGACAGGACGCTGGCGAGATGGGTCTTGGGCTGGCCGCGGTAGGGCGTGCGGCGCAGCCGGGTGCGGCGGACGGCCTGGGAGATGGTGCCCTCGACGCCGGCCCGGATGTCGTATCGGGCTTTCCACTGCGGGGTCTGCTGCTCGGCGCGCTGCCGGGCAAGGAGTTCGTGCTGTTCGCGGGGCAGCAGGGTCAGGCTGCGCCCCCACTTGCCATTGGCCGCCGTGGTGCACCGGGACCGCAGCGGGCACGGGCGGCAGCCGGCGAGCGCGAAGTGGACCCGGGCTATCGGGGTGCCGCTGGGTTTGCGCTGGTCGGACCAGCTGATGCTGACCGCTCCCTGGGGGCAGGTGACCGTCCGCGCGTCCCAGTCGATGCGGAAGGCGGCCTGGGTCAGGGCCGGTGCCTGCCCGGCGCTGCTGCGCCGGGTCTGGTGGGTGCCGGCGCCGACGGGCCCGGGCAGGGTGATGCCGTGATCGTTGCGGGCGGTGAGGATGTGGCCGGCGCTGACGTAGCCGGCGTCTACCACATGCCCGGCCGGCGCCAGCCGGCGTTTATCCAGGTGCTGGTGGATGGTCTGGGTCATCTCGACGTCATCTGCGGTCGCGTCGGTGGTCTCCACGTTCGTGATTACCCGGGGCATATCCGGGTCGCAGGTCTCGGTCAGGTGGTCCTTGTAACCCGTCCAGCCGGATCCGCGCTTGACCCCGTAGCGGGCGTCGAGGTCGTAAGGGGAGGCCAGCCGCTGGCCGCCCGGCGGGAGGTCGTTGCCCTCCCGCCAGCGCACCCCCTTCTCGTCCCGGTGGTACTGCCCGGCCCAGGCGCGGCGCAGGGTCTGGACCGCCGGGATCTGCCGCAGCCAGGCCGGGGCCAGGGGCGCGCCGACAGCGTCCAGCAGCATGAAGCCGTCCCGGCCGACCTGCCCGGCCCACTGCCCGCGGGCATCTTCTCCCTTGGGGAACCGGTAGCTATCGATCCTGGCCCCGTAGCGGTCCGCCCACCCGGAGTCGATCAGCGGGGCAAGCCAGCCGGGGGCGGCCGCGGCCAGGGCTTCCAGCGCCGCCCGCAGCGTCTCGCCCACGAATTCCATCCGGTTCAGCACACGCACCGCGGCCAGCACGTGCGTGGAGTCAGTCCGCTGCCGTCCGCCAGCGCGCAGCAGCCCGGCACCAGACAGCCGCGCCAGCACCACATCCAGGACCTGCTCTTCCAGCCCATGGTCGATCAGCCGGGACCGGAAGTCCCCCAGGACAGTGAAATCGAAGCCAGGATCATCCAGCTCCAGGCCGAGCAGGAACTTCCAGTCCAGCCTGGCCCGCACCTGGTCCGCGGCCTGCCGGTCAGACAGCCCCTCCGCGTACTGCAGCACCGACACCAGCGCCAGCGCCCCGGGCGAGACCGCGGGCCGGCCCACCCGGGGGAAGGCCGCAGCGAAATCCTCGTCCGCGAACAGCGGTCCGAGCGCCTCCCGGATCCGGATAGCCAAGGTCCCCCTCGGGAACGCAGCCCGCACCACCCGAGCCGTCAGCTCCGGCACCCCATCATCCGATCGCGGTTCCAGCGACATCTGCCACCATCCTTCCATCAGCGATCACGCCACCCAGGAAGAGTGACAACAAGAATCTGCCCGAAATATGAATTGCCCAACGGAGTCCTTCAGGCGGGGGAGGATGTCAATTCCAGTACCACCCGGGAAGGAAGGAAGGGCGGTTCAGCGAGCGGACGGCCCGCTGGGTGGCGCAGTCGCTGCGGGCCCGCGAGGACTTCGACGTCGAGCTGATCGACCTGCGTGAGTACCCGCTGCCGTTCTTCGATGCTCCGCCGCCGGCCAAAGCGCCGCGCGACTACGCCACCGCGGAGGTCGCCCGGCTGGGACGCGCCCTGGACCGGGCCGACGGGTTCATCGTGCTGACCGCCGAGTTCAACCACGGCTACCGGCCGATGATCACATCGCAGAGCTGGCCCAGGTGGAGGAGGCGATAGCCGACCTTGAGGCAGACCGTTACGACCGTGGTCTGTTCAAGGGTGACGCCGGTACGGCGCGGTACGTCGCCATCATGAAGAAGCTAGAAGACCGTGCCGACGCGATACGGGCCATGCCCGTGACGGAGGCCCGGAAAGAGATCGTCATGTCCGACGATCTGTTCCGTGACCGGTGGGCATCCCTGGAGACGGACCACGACCGGGGTGCGCTGCTTCGCCGGATGGAGGTCCGCCTGCTGGCGTCAAAGGACGCTACGGGAAACGTCCGGCTGAGGTTGCAGCAGGGCGGGAGGCACTGGGCCGATGTTGCCCGCTCGTGGTCGGACGCCGACATCGAGCAGGTCGAGGTGGAAGCAATGGCCTGACCGGGCCTTACAGCCTGTCCTGCTCCTGCCTGCGGATCTCCTCGATGAGGTGCTCCGGGCTGTCGGCGTTGATGGTGGCGATGGGCGAGCCCTTCGGCCGGGCGCACCACGTCGTAAACGGCCTGGGGTAGAGGCCGCGGACAGTCCAGATATCCCAGCCTGGGTACCTGGGCCTGAGCGTGGTTAGCTGACGGTCTTCCCATGACTGCATTGGGTCACAGTATCAGATTGTATCAGGAACTATCAGGCATGTTCCTGATCTGTCCTGGATTAATGGAGCAGGTCAGGCACGTTTAACCTGATCATATGGAAGTTGATCATGACGCGGCAGAGCCACCGTATCTCCAGGTGGCCGCGATCCTGCGGGACCGTATCCGCTCTGGCGACCTTCCGCCTGGTGCCCGGGTGCCGAGCATCAGCTTCCTCATGCAGGAGTACGGCATAGCACGGAACACCGCGCGCCGCGCTGTAGGCGTGCTGGCCGACGAAGGGCTGATCACCGTCAGGCAGGGCTGGGGCACGTTCGTCAAGCAGCAAGCCTAACCACTTGACGACATACTAGACATCGTGCCAAGGAGACGTTCAGGAAGTTACAGTCTTAGCGCGCCGCGCTCAGTAGCTAACCTTGTCTCACAAGTACAGTTCAACATTAACTGGCAGTGGCCAGCAGTCAACATGCAGTACGAACGTCTTACAGAACGCTCTCGCCTGCCTCCTGAACGCACGTTCTATGAGCACATGCAGACGGTAGCCGACATGGATTTTCTCGTTACCTCGGTCCGGCGTCTACTGAGGACAGCGGAACTCGCGCGGCGAATACCTTCTGAACACCAGCCGCAATTGAAACTGGCCCTCAAAATCTTTAACTCAAGGTGGGGCAATCTCACGGCGGTCCGTGATGCGCTGGAGCACTCCGACACGGCGGCGATGTTTCCCGTGCCTGCGGTGAGGATTCCGACGTCTGGGCACGGTGACGGACAGTTTATATTCATGTGGCCGGGTGGCAATATCGACCTAGGCGAGCTCTTCGAGGATGCGCGGTCAATATTGAAAGCTATTGTCAGCATCATCGAACCGGTAGAGGCCGAGCACGACAGGGCCAAGCTCGGTTAGGAACTGTGCCCAGTATCAGCGCGATGGCCGATGAACCGAGCGCTACTCTCGGCAGCACGATCCCGCTCGCGCACGGCCCCGTACTACAGTCCGGGTTTGTTACCTGACGGCTGGGTTGTCCTGTATCGCCGAAGGTTGCGACCGTCAGGCTTAGGTTGCAAGTGATCTTGCGAGGGCCAGAATCACTCTGCGAGTCGATGTCGAAGAGGGGTTCGACCTATCGATGCTCGTCGGCAAGCCACGGGACAGCCCGCTTGGCAGCACGTTCGACATCGGCCTGAGTGGCATGCGTAGCACCGGAAAAGTACGCCACCGGCGTCCACGCTCCCATGTCCTCGGGATCGCGACGGAACTCCTCGAACCCGAACGACCCGTCGGGGCGACTGAAGATGTCGACACATCGAAACCGGTCCGAGGACTCCCAGCTGGCAAGAACAAGCCAGCTCGGATCAAGGCGCGCGGACATGAGTGAGACCCTACCGCCGGGCAGCAGGACCACGCCAGCGACATCTCGGCCTCAACTTGTGAGGAGTCACCGTGATCGGCGACCGCTGAACACCTCCGGAGTATCCGCAAAGTAACTCTGACCAGATCAAAGCCTGGCCGGTCAGAACTACCTTGCGAGGCGCAGTTCAACGAGCCGGCACTCGCAACCTTCAACCGCATCGGACATGGGTGATCCTGACGTGTCCGGCGTGTCGCCTTGATACGGGTGACGGCCACCCCATGATCATGCTTCGTGACTAGACAAGACAACAGGGTGGCCGCCGGGGTCATGGTAGAGGATGCCGCCTGGCTGGGGAGACTTCACGGTGAGCTGCGGGGCGTGCTGGCGCCGGTGTTCGCGCAGGCCAGGTCGCGGCTGACGGCGTTTGCGTATATAGGGCCGCTACTGTCTGAGCGGGGTGACCGCAAGTCGTGCTGGCAGCTGGCGGAGGAGGCCGGGCATACGACGCCGCGGCGGATGCAGGCGCTGCTGGCGGAGTACGCGTGGGACTGGAAGGATGCGCTGGCCGCGCTGCAGCGGTTCATCGTCGCTCACCTGGGCGACCCGGAGGCCATCCTGGTGCTGGACGAGACCGCGGAGCTGAAGAAGGGGACCGCCACGGCCGGCGTCGCCCGCCAGCATGCGGGGATCACCGGGCAGGTGGAGAACTGCCAGACCGTCGTGTTCGCCGCGTACGTCACCGCCCGCGCGCACGCCCTGCTGGACTTCCGGCTCTACCTGCCGAAGCAGTGGTGCGCTGACCAGGCACGGCGGGAGAAGGCGCACGTCCCGGACGAGACGGCGTTCACCACCAAGCCGACCCTGGGCGCGCAGATGATCACGGGCGCGGCCGGTGCCGGGATCCCGTTCGCCTGGGTGGCCGCCGACGAGGTCTACGGCCGCAGCTCGAAGCTGCGCCAGGCATGCGAGGAGGCCGGGAAGGGGTACGTGCTGGCGGTCCCGGTGAACTTCACCGTCACCCTCCCGTCCGGGCGCAGGGCGACGGCGGCCGCGGTCGCCGCGATGGTGCCGGATGCGGCGTGGGAGACCCGCTCGTGCGGGCGCGGCTGCAAGGGCCACCGCGACTACGCCTGGGCCTGGGCCGGCACCGCCTCGCCGCGGCACTGGGTGCTGATCCGCCGCAGCCTGTCCGACCCGTCTGACCTGGCCTTCTTCTACTGCTACGCCCCGGATGGCCGGCCGGTGTCCCTGCCCGTCCTGATCAGGACCGCAGGCAGGAGATGGCCGGTGGAAGAGTGCTTTCAGCAGGGAAAGGGCCAGGCCGGCCTGGACCAGCACCAGGTCCGGACCTGGCACTCCTTCTGCCGGCACACCGTGCTGTCGATGTGCGCCCAGGCCCTGCTGGCCATCGCCGCGGCCACGCCCGCCCCACCCGGACCGGACAGCAGCAGCCCGCCCGCCGCCAGCCAGCCCGGAGCCTGGGCCGACTCCGGGAAACTGCCCGCCACCGCAGGCGACGGCCTGCCCGGCAGCGAACCCGGCATGGTCAAGGCCAGCGTCCCCGAAGCCCGCCGCCTCGCCCGGCTGGCGGCCGAGCCGATGACCTCTGCAGCCCGCAGCCTCGGCTACGCCTGGTCACGATGGCGCCGCCGCCACCAGGCACGCGCCCGATGGCACCACTACCACGCCCAGCTCACAGCCGCCCAGGCCACCTGAAACCGCCGAAAGAAAAGGAGGCCACCATGTAACAAACCGGGACTGTAGTACCTGCCCAGACCCCCTCCCCCGGCACCCTAGCCAGGCAGCGACATCGGCCGGGCCAGGCCTAGGTACCATGCCCATTGACTTATGGCCCTGACCCCGATTGACTGCATGTAGTAACCGTGGTCGCGGGCGGCCTCGCCTCCGGCCCCAATTTCGAGGCCCTGGGGGGGGTTCGTAGACATGACAACGATTCTTGTCTTTCACGAGGCAGATGACGTCGATCATTGGCTTCACTCACCCAGGCGGCAAGAGGTCTTTGGGCCCATGGGTATTACGGCCCAGCTCTTCACCGATCCCGAGAAGTCGAACCGGGTGGGGCTGATCGTGGAAGTCCCCGACATGGAGGCCTTCCAGAAGTTCATGCAGTCCGAAGCGGCGGCCGACGCCATGAAGTCCGATGGTGTCCGTCCCGGCACGCTCCTGATGCTCGAAAAGGCATCCGACCGCATGTGAAGGCGCGCGTTCGTAGCGCGACAATGCGAGACTCCTGCTCTGTGCGGTTATCCCTGGCGGGCGCCAATGTCCTTGCAAGGAACCGGTGGCCTACGCATTACGAGCCTGTCTCATGCGTTGCGCGCGGGTGCAAAGCCCGCGTTTGCATCGGGTTCCGAGGGTGCTGTTGATGACGATCATCGGCTGTTGATGGCAGTCCGGGGGCACCTCGGGGGCACGCCTCGACCGTCGTCATGCTGCTGTCGCTCATCTGACCAACGGCACCGTACTGATCCCCGACCGCGCACGACGCCAGGCACAGTGACGCCCTGGCCGTCGTCACCAGCACCGGGCGTTCCCCCGGCGCCGTGCCCGCGCCTTGTCCTGCTCAGACCCTCCCCCGAACCCGACAGCTGCCGAAACCCCAGTGGAGGCCGGGTTCTGTCAAACGGGCTTTGTTTGACAGGTTCTGGCCGGAACGTACAAATCCCACGGCGGGTTCGGGGGAGGACACCCGCGCATACACCCGCATGCTCGCCGTCGCCAGCCCAATCTCATCAACACCGGCAACGTGCTGGACACCGGGGCCATGATCACGTTCACGGCCACCGGCCCGCTGACAGTCAAAACCTGAGGAGAAACACATGAAACGAACGACGCTTGCCGCGATCGCTGCGGTCCCCCTGGCCCTGCTGGCTGCCGCATGCAGCAGCTCCAGCTCCAGTACCGCTTCCGGTTCGGCCACCCATTCCGCTACGCCCACCGCGACGTCCATGACGGGCACCGAGACCATGACGGGCACGATCACCGGCAAGGCAGTCCTCGCGAACTCGACGACGTATCACCTGGTGCTGGGCGGCCCGGTGGCCACGACCGGGACATGGACCAGCCCCAACGGCACCGCCACGAAGGTCACCACGACATTTAAGACCCCGGTCGGCAACTTCGTGGTCAATGCCAATGCTCCTGATGCGAACAACCCGCCGACGTCGGTCAACAAGAGCACGTGCTACTTCAAGAGCACCATCCATGTGACCTACGTCGTCAACGGGGCGCTGAGTACCGGCAAGTTCGCCGGCGCGACTGGCAGCGGCACCGCGACGGTCCTCTTCGCGGCCTATGCGCCGAAGAAATCGAACGGCACGTGCAACGAGTCCAACAGCGCGCAGCCGCTCGCGAACGGGGCGATCAGCACGTTCAGCTCCTCCGGCCCGCTAACAGTCAAGATCTAGGGCGCGGCTTGGCGTGGCGAAGACAGCCCGAAGTGATAGTCGGTGAGCCGCTCGTCCCAGGCCACATGCAAGGTGCAGGTCATCTGCCGCAACCTCTCTGCCGCCACGGGCGGCCGTGCCGAACGGGGCCAGGTGACGGACTGATGTACACATTGGTAGATATCCCCGGCCTGGTCCAGCCCCGGCCACCGGCAGCGCGATCACCGGCACGCGCCAATCGTCTTTGCCGCGGCCTGGCCTGGTTCCTGCTCTGTCCCGTTTTCTTCGCAGGCGCCAGATCCCTGGGGAGCGGCCAGGCCGGGTCAAGGTCGCGAAGCGATCGGGTGCGACTCGTAGGCGCCCTTAACGCGGTGGCCGCGACTGGAACGCGGCTATGCCGAGGAAGACGGCTCACGCCTAGCGCCGCGATGTTGCCGCTAAGCCTGTCCGATCATCGGATCGTGCGCGCATGCCCGGCGCGCCGTGCCGGGTCGGCCTCCCGGGGCCGCAGCCCGGTACGGGCGCGGCCGGGCGCGGCGGAGCGCAGCGGAGCCGTCTTGACCTATGAACGGCTCAATTCGGCAGCGTGCCGACAGGTTAGGTGTCGTCTCACGCTGCACGTGTCACTGGGTGCGCGCCCCTCGACAGCTAGTCGTTAGTGTCGTCACAAGCGTACCGATACGTCCCACCTGTCATTCCAAGCTTGGCTTCGGGGCGTGGACGTCATCGACATCACCGGCCCGCGTGTACGACTACTGTCCATATGTACGACTACTAACTGGGGGGCAAGGATAACTTCGAGGCCGACCGGGTCGCGGCGGAGAAGGTGCTCGCGCAGATTCCAGGCCTGCGGCGGGCGGCGGTGGAGAACCGGCGGTTCCTCCGCCGGGTCGTCCGGTTCCTGGCCAGCGAGGCCGGCATCGACCAGTTCCTCGATATCGGCGACGGGCTGCCCACCCAGGGGGCGGTGCACGAGGTCGCGCTGGAGGTCAACCCCGAAGCGCGCGTCCTGTACGTGGATTACGACCCGGTCGTGGTCAGCCACGGGCAGGCCCTGCTCGCGACCACCGACCGGAGCGTCATGGTGCGCGGAGACCTGCGCCGTCCGGCCGACCTGCTGGCGCACCCGCACCTGGA
>JBKQQQ010000605.1:0-10647 GCA_052144275.1 Streptosporangiaceae bacterium | reverse complement strand
CCAGTCGCGCTCCTTGCGGGCCTGGGTGCGGTCCGCGACGAGCTCTTCGATGGCGCGCTGCTCCTCGGCGGACAGGTCGCTCACGGCACGGCGGCGCTCCAGGTCGCCGGGGTCCAGGGTGGCCAGGCCCAGGCCGAGCAGCGCGTCGGCGGCGGCCACGATGGTGCGCTGCCCGTCTGGCGTGATGGCCGGGTCGCGCAGGGCGTCCTGGAGGGCGGCGAGGATCTTCGGGGTGCTCAGGTCGGCCGCGATCGCCGCGTCGATGGTGTCGAGGTACTGCTGGGCGACCGGGTCGTGCTGGACATGGGCGGTGGCCTCGGCCAGGGTCTCGACGACGGGCAGCGGGCGCAGCGGCTGGACCCGCGCCACCAGCCGGCGCAGCGTAGCCTGGGCGGCGTCCACCGCGGCGGTGGTGAAGTCGAGCTGGCTCCGGTAGTGGCCGCCGAGCAGGAACAGCCGGTAGGCCAGCGGGTGGTAGCCGGCTTCTGTCAGATCGGCCAGCCGCGGCGCGCCACCCGCCGACTTGGCCATCTTCATGGCGCCCAGCTGCAAGAACTCGTTGTGCAGCCAGTACCGCACCCACGGCTGGCCGTCGCCGAGGTAGGCCTGGCTCTGCGCGATCTCGTTGACGTGGTGCAGCTCGCGGTGGTCCACCCCGCCGGTGTGCAGGTCGAAATGCTCGCCGAGCAGCGCCATGCTCATCACCGAGCACTCCAGGTGCCAGCCCGGCGCCCCCCAGCCCCACGGGGAGTCCCAGCGCAGCACCCGCCGCTTGCCCGGCTCTTCGGCCCGCCACAGCGCGAAGTCGGTCTTGCGGCGGCGCCCCTCCACGTGCTCGACGCGGGCCGCTTCCAGCTGACCCTCGGCGGACATCTGCGCCAGCGCCCCGTAGCCGGGATCCTTCGCGGTGTCGAAGTACAGGCCCGACGGCAGCCGGTAGGTGAAGCCGTCCTTTTCCAGCTTGGCCGCGAACTCGATCATCTGCTCCACGTAGGCGCTGGCCCGCGGGTACTCATCGGCCGGCAAGATGTTCAGCGCGGCGATGTCGATGAAGAACGCGTCGGTGTAGAACGCGGCGATGTCCAGCACCGAACGGCGCTCACGGGCCGCCGCGACCTCCAGCTTGTCCTCGCCGGTGTCGGTGTCCGCGACCGCGTGCCCCACGTCGGTGATGTTGACGACGTGCCGCACCGCGATGCCCTTCCAGCGGAAGGCGCGACGCAGCGTGTCCGCGAACACGTACGGGCGCATGTTACCCAGGTGCGGGAACGCGTACACGGTGGGCCCGCAGCTGTACATGCCGGTTACCGCGGCGGCCGGAGGCGACGGGATGAAGTCCTCCATCCGCCGGCCCAGCGAATTGAACAGCCGCAGCTGATGGTTAGCCGACACGATCCACCAGACTACCGGGGCAGACTACCGGTGAGGGCGCGGGCCTGCGCGGCGCTTGTCGTGGCGCTGCTTGTCATGGAAGGCATGGTCGCGGGAGATCAGGCGCCGGATTTCGCTGCCCTGCTTGCCGGTGAGCGGCTGCTGGCCGGACGGGCTGTTGATCAGGGTCAGCAGGTAACCGGCGGACGTTCCGACCCGGACGGTCAGGTTCTTCGCGGTGCCGATCCTGGACCGGCGGTGGGCGAGGATGACCACGCGCTGGACCGTGACCGGGTGGCCGCGCTCGCGCAGGAATCGCTCCAGGTCATCGGCCGGCTCGTTGATCTGCGCGCTCGGCGATCGCCCCTTGCGGTCGGCGATCGGCCGCTGCTCGACCAGGTTCCCGTAGTTGTCGTACTTGTCGGCCCGCCAGCGGTCGCCGTCGACGTGCACGGTGGCGTTGAGGTTCTTCACCTCGATCGCGAACAGGCCCCGCGGGCCGAGCAGCAGGTGGTCGATCTCGCCGCGCCGGTTGCGGTACCCGCGCAGCAGCGTCCAATCGTCGTCGAGCGCCCGGCCGAGCTCGGCCGCGACCTGCCGCTCCCCCTCGATCCCGGCCATGATCTTCTCTTCCAGGTCGGTGTGTCCCGCGGCCGGTATGGGCGGGCGGGGGACGCCGCGCTTCTCCTTCCACCCGGCGAAGGCCAGCCGCAGCCAGGTCCCCCAGTGGTGCTGAGCGCGGGCCCGGTCGCGCTTGACTTTGATGGTCTGGACGCGGGCCCGGTACCTGATCAGCTCGTCCTCGTAGACGGACAGCACGTGCTTCTCGGCGGCCACCCGGCGGCGCGACGCGTCATCGAGCATGTCGCCCGGGTGATTGGAGAGCTCAACGACGCGCATGAGGCGGATCACCCGGCCCCGCGGCGGGCACGGACGTGGGCGCGTTCGCCCTGGCGGCCGAAGAGGCTGAGCAGCTCGACCGGCCCGTCGCCGAGGCTGCCGAACCAGTGCGGCACCCGGGTGTCGAACTCGGCGGCCTCGCCCGGGCGCAGTACCAGGTCCTGGTCGCCGAGCACGAGCCGCAGCTGGCCGTCCAGGACGTAGAGCCACTCATAGCCCTCGTGGGTCTGCGGGTCGGGCGCGGCCCGGCGATCCGGGATGATCAGCTTGTAGGCCTGGACGCCGCCGGGCCGCCGGGTCAGCGGTATCAGGGTCATGCCGTGGCGGTGGACCGGGCGCAGGTGCACGCGCGGATCACCGGTCGCCAGGCCGCCGACCAGGTCGTCGATCTGCACGCCGTACGCCCGGGCCAGCGGCAGGAGCAGCTCGAGCGTCGGCCGGCGCTGGCCGCTCTCCAGGCGGGACAGGGTGCTCAGCGAGATCCCGGTCGATTCGGCCAGCGCGGTCAGGGTGGTCTCGCGCTGCTGCCGCAGCTCCCGCAGCCGCGGGCCGACCGCGGTGAGCGCGGCGCTGAGGTCGGAGTCCACGCTTCTCAGTTTGCCATATCGGCAAGATCACTTGCCATTTTGCCCGGGACACCGGCATGGTGGCCGGGTGAACCACTCCCCTGATGACACGATCCATTTCACCCCGGAGTTCTGGGACGACCGGTACCGTTCGGCCGACCACCTGTGGAGCGGGCAGCCCAACGCGCAGCTCGTGGCGCAGACGGCGGACCTCGCGCCGGGCACGGCGCTGGACGCCGGGTGCGGCGAGGGCGCCGACGTCATCTGGCTGGCCCGGCACGGCTGGACCGTCACCGCGGTGGACGTGTCGGCCGTGGCCCTGGAGCGGGCGGCCGGCTACGCGGCGGCGGCCGGGGCCGAGATCGCCCGGCGGATCACCTGGCAGCAGGAGGACCTGCGCTCCTGGGACCCCGGCCCGCAGCGGTTCGACCTGGTGTCGGCGCAGTTCATGCACCTGCCGGGAGCCGAACTCGAGGCCATGCACGACCGGCTCACGACGGCCGTGCGGCCGGGCGGCACGCTGCTCGTGGTGTCCCACCATCCCGATGACATGCCCGCCGAGGCGGCCCTGACCAGGCGGCCCGACATGTTCCGGTCCGCTGAGGACCTCGCGGCGTCCCTGGATCCGGGCGAGTGGGAGATACGCGTGGCTTCAGCCATCGGCCGTTCGGCCACGGACCCGGACGGCCAGCCGGTGACGGTCCGGGACACCGTGCTGCGGGCCGCCCGCCGGCGCTGACCCTGGCGGCACTGACCCTGGCGGCACTGACCCTGGCAGCACTGACCCTGGCAGCACTGACGCCGGGCCCGGCGGCGCTGGTCTACGGTGGACGTCATGCCTGAGCGGTTTGCGGCTGTCGAGCCCTACGACGCGGGGATGGCCAGGGGCAGGCGGGGGCGCCGGATCCGGCGCCCCCGACGTCACGGCGACGTTTACTGATTTCCGCCCTGGTTGCCCTGGTCGTCCACGCCCAGGGACCCCTCGGCCTGCTGCTCGCCGGCCTGGATCTCGCTGTCGAACTGCCCGCCGGTCTTCTGCTCGGCAAACTGCTCGGCCTGGTCGAAACCCTTGTCGACAACGTCGGAGTGCTCGTCAGCGAGCTGCTTCGCCTCGTCCATGAACTCTGACATGGGTCTTCCTTCCCCCTTTGACTGACATGGTCGGTCCCCACGCTAGGAGTGCCCCGTCCCGGCGGCAACCCCCGGCCGGCGACGCCCGTGCTAACGATTCCTTACGGACCAGGCCGAAGCTGGGGTTCCGGGGTTAGCCTAGGCCAGTGGCGGCGTCGTTGATCGTAGGCGGGGTCCTCCTGCTGGCGATGGTGGTGGCGTCCGGACGGGCCGCGGTCACCCTGCCGGCGGAGGCCCGCATCCCGGTGCACGTCGGTTCGGTCGAGCACCGCTATCTTGTGTCCAAACGGGCTGGGCTCGTCATCTGGCCCGCCGCGGGCGCGGTCTTGTTCGGCGTGGTGGGCGGGATCACGCGAAGCAGCCTGGCCGCCGACTGGGTGCCGGGGGTGCGGGATGTCCTGACCCCCGCGGTCATGGGCGTGGCGCTGGCCTTCCAGATCGGCGCCCTGGCGCTGGCGCGGCGCCCGGGCGAGCAGGCAGCCAGGCCAGAACCAGCAGGCAGCCCGCGATAGCCACGACGGACCCGGCGAGCAGCCCGAGGTCCATGCCGCTGACGAACGCAACCTTGGCCAGGTGGGTGAGCAGGATGCCGGTGGTGCCGCCGGCCCGGGTGGCGACGGTCAGCGCGCCGCCGAGGGAGTTTGTCACCGTGGCCATGACCGTGTGCGGGACGTGCTGACCGGCCAGGGCGCTGGTCATCTTGTCCTGGTAGCGCGTATCGAGCAGGCTGCCGACGACCGCGACCCCGAGCGCGCCGCCGAACTGGATGGCGGTGGCGTTGGTCGCGGACGCCACGCCGCTGTCGGTTTCTGGCACCGAGCCGATGACGGAGCCGGTGGCGGTCGGCATGGCGAGCCCGGCCCCGGCGCCGAGGAGCACCATGCCCAGCACGGTGCCGGCGAACGTGGTGGTGACGGTGGCGCCGGAGATCTGCCAGAGCCCGGCGGCGATCAGCGCCAGCCCGGCCGCCATGGTGAGCTTGGTGCCGATGACCCGGACGAGCCAGGCGGACGGCGGCGCAACGACGACCAGGGCGGCCGCGGCCGGAAGAACGCGGACACCCGCCTGCAATGGCGTGTAACCGAGAAAGAACTGCATGAACTGAGTGAGCACGAACAGCGCCCCGTACAGCCCGAACGTCACCGCGGCCTCCGCCGGGAGCCCGGCCGAGAACGAGCGCTGGCGGAAGAAGCTCAGGTGGAGCAGCGGGTGCGTGGTGATCCTTTCCCAGGCGGCGAACAGGGCAAGCACCGCCAGGCCAGCTGCGCCCATGCTGATCACCAGGGGCGAGGACCAGCCATGGGTGGGCGCCTCGATGATCGACCACAGGACCATGCCGATGCCGGCGATGGACGCGGCGGCACCGAGGAAGTCGGGGGCCTGGGCATCGGCGTTCCTGGAGTCTGGCACCAGCCAGGGGGCGGCGAGCAGGCCGACCGCGGCGATGGGCACGTTGATCAGGAAGATCGAGCCCCACCAGAAGTGGGTCAGCAGCAGGCCGCCGATGATCGGGCCGAGGGCCACGCCGATGCCGATGGTACCGCCCCACAGGGCGATCGCCCGCTGGCGTTCGGCCCGGTCGCGGAACATGTCGCTGATGATGGACAGCGTCGAGGGGATCATCAGCGCGCCGCCGACGCCCATGCTCGCCCGGGCGGCGATGAGCGTGCTGACGTCGCCGGAGAAGGCCGCCCAGGCCGAGCCCGCGGCGAAGACCACCAGGCCGACCAGGAACGTCTTCTTGCGGCCGACCCGGTCGGCCAGGCTGCCCGCGGCGAGCAGCAAGCCGGCGAACACGAGGATGTAGGCGTCGACCGTCCACTGCAGGTCGCTGGACGTCGCGTTCAGGTCGCGGACCAGTGTGGGGAGCGCGACGTTCAGGACGGTGTTGTCCAGGTTCACGATCAGGACGGTGACGCAGAGGACGGCCAGGGCCAGCCAGCGCCTGCGGGACGAGAGTTCGCCGGGTGACCGTTCGTCAGGGGAGCGTTCTTCCGGCGGGAGTTCTGTGGGTGGTGACTTCAGGTCTCTGGACATCTTCGGCTTCTCTCATGTCGGCAACTACCTTTATATGCATTCTATAGCAACTTTGCAGTTGAATGCAAGAATGCTCTTGGATGTAGACTTGTGGTATGAGGCACATGGACGCGCGGGAAGCGCGGGCGGACGGCGGGCTGCGGGAGCGGAGCAAGGCCCGGCGGCGGGAGGCGATCATCCGGGCCGCGCTCGAGTTGTTCGCCGACCGCGGCTACGACGCCACCACGATCGCCGACATCGCCGCGAAGGCTGAGGTCGCGCCGCGCACGGTGGCCATGTACTTCCCGTCCAAGCAGGACATCGCCATGGCCAGGTTCAGCCAGTCGATAGACGAACTGACCAGCGCGCTGAGCGACCGCGGCACTGGTGAAAGCGGTACGGCCATCCTCAGCCGGTGGCTGCTGACCGGCGCGGACGGAACCGAGGAACTCAAGATGCTGTCCGCGCGCATGTTCGCGGCCAATCCGGAGCTGAACGCCTTGCGGACGACCCGGATGGCCAGCGCCATCGCGGAGGGCGCGGCGAGGATCGCCAGCGACAGCGGCTCGGCGCCATCCGATCCCGGGCCGCGGCTCGCGGCGGTCGCGACCGCCGCGATGGTGATCGAGCTCACCGACATCCCGCCTGGTCCGAAGCGGGAGCGGGCGACGGCCGTGGCCATGCGGTTCCTGGAGGCCGGCGTCGCGACCATCGGCCCGGGAAACGACGGCCCGGGAAACGACGGCCCGGGAAGCAGCGGCCCGGGAAGCAGCGGCCCGCCGACCGGTAAATAGTCCCGACCGTCGGGTCGGGGGCCCGTACCATTTGGGAGTGGCGCTTACCGGCGGCACGGCATCAGGCACGCTTGGTACAGGAAGGCCCCATGAAGATCGACAACAGCCCGGCCCGGGGAATGCGGGACCTGCTGCCCGCTGACGTCGCCGTCCGTGACCATGTGCTCGAGTCGATCTCCGCGGTGTACCGGCGGTTCGGCTACCAGCGGATCGAGACGCCAGCGCTGGAGAACATCGCGCGGCTGCAGAGCGGCGAGGGCGCGGACAACGAGAAGCTGATCTTCGAGGTGCTCAAGCGCGGGCTGCCGCCGGAGGTCGCGGCCGACACGTCGCTGCGGGAACTGGTCGATCTCGGGCTGCGGTACGACCTGACGGTGCCGCTGACGCGGTTCTACGGGAACAACCACGCGTCGCTGCCGCTGCCGTTCCGGTCACTGCAGGTGGGGCCGGTGTGGCGGGCGGACCGGCCGCAGCGGGGCCGGTACCGGCAGTTCTACCAGTGCGACATCGACATCATCGGCGAACCTTCGGTGCTGGCCGAGGCGGAGCTGATCGAGGCGACCAGCGAGGCGCTGGCGGCCATCGGGCTGACCGGCACCACGATCCGGCTGTCGGACCGGCGGTTCCTGGCCGCGCTGGCGGCGGACTGCGGGGTGCCGCCTGAGGCGTACGACGCCTTCTTCATCACGCTGGACAAGCTCGACAAGATCGGCTGGGACGGGGTGCAGGCCGAGCTCGCCGAACTCGGGTTCCCCCCGGCCCGGGTGGCGGCGGTGACGGAGAAGATCCAGGGGCTGGCCGACGTGCCGGGCGACAAGCTGGCGCACGCGCTGGCGGACAGCGTGCCCGGACTGGCCGCGGACGTGATCGGCGACCTGGCCACGACCGCGGCGAGCCTCGACCGGCTGGCGGCGCAACGGGCACTGAGCTGGCAGTTCGATCCGACGCTGGTGCGCGGGATGGGGTACTACACCGGGCAGGTCTTCGAGATCATGCACCCGGACATGACCGGTTCGGTGGCCGGCGGCGGGCGGTACGACAAGCTGATCGGGCGCTCGCTGGGGCACGACGTGCCCGCCTGCGGGTTCTCCATCGGGTTCGAGCGGATCGTGGACCTGCTGTCCCAGGAGCAGGCGCGGGACGCGGTCGCGGTGCTGGTAGAGAGCGACGTGCCGGTGACCGAGGCGCTCGCCATCGCGCGGGAGATGCGCGATGTTTCCGGGGTTCCTGGGATTTCCGGGGTTCCTGGGGCGGGGCGGGTGGTAGAGACGGTGCGGCGCAGCGGGAAGTTCGGCGCCCAGCTCAAACGGCTGGAGGCGGCGGGGTTCAGCGGGTTCGTGCTCGTTCGGGCCGAAGACGGCGTGATCGTGCGCGGCGAACTGCGGGCGCTCGGCGGCCAGCCGGAAGGGTAGAGCCGGAGCCTGAAGGGCAGAGCCCGGAGCCTGAAGGGCAGAGGCCCGGAGGCCCGGAGGCGGAATGTCGGTGGCCTGGCCTAGCCTCACGCCATGGACATCATTCTGATTCCCGGTCTCTGGCTCGACGGCTCGTCCTGGGACGAGGTCGTTCCCGCCCTGGAAGAGGCGGGGCACCGCACGCACCCGCTCACGCTGCCCGGCATGGAGTCGAAAGACGCCGACCGCGCCAAGATCACCCTGCGCGATCACGTCGACGCGGTCGTCGAGGTGATCGACTCCTTCGATCCGGCCAGCGGGAAGGTCGTGCTCGTCGGGCACTCCGGCGGCGGCGCGATCGCCCACGCTGCCGTGGACGCGCGGCCCGAGCGCGTCGCCCGCGTCGTCTACGTCGACAGCGGCCCCCTCGGCGACGGAGGGGTGATCAATGACGAGCTGCCGACCGCCAACGGCGAGGTCCCGCTGCCGGATTGGTCGCTCTTCGAGGCAGAAGACCTCGTGGACCTCGACCCCGGGCTGCGCGAGGCGTTCCGCGAGCGGGCGATCCCGTCGCCCGCGCGCGTCACGAGCGACCGCCAGCAGCTCTCTGACGAGCGCCGCTACGACGTGCCCGTCACCGTCATCGCGTGCGAGTTCTCCAGCGCGATGATCCGGGAGTGGATGGAGCAGGAACACCCGGCCGTGCGGGAACTCGGGAAAATCCGCGACGTCGACTACTTCGACCTGCCCACGGGCCACTGGCCGCAGTTCACTCGGCCCGAGGAGCTCGGCCGGGCCATCCTGGCGAGCGTCGGCCCGGCCTGATCGCCCCGGCCTGATCGCCCCGGCCTGATCGCCCCGCCTGATCGCCCCGCCTGATCACCCGGCCTGATCGCCCGGCCGGCGGGTATCCCGGCTCGCTGCAGCGGAGAACGGCGCTGTTAGCGGTGCCCTTTTCGCATGCATTCGCGATGGCAATGGCTCGCGCACATACCATTTGCACAATGCTGGTGCAAAATTTTCCTGCACGTACCTATGCACTTGCATTTGCTCTGTTAGGCTGCACCGTGCAGACGGTGGTCATGGCCTGAGGCAACCTTAGGTATTGGATCTTCTTTTCCCGCCTAGTGAGAAAAAAGGAGAACGATGCAGGTCAACAACGGCATTCCGGCCGATGAGCTGGTTTCAGCGCGCTGGCGCAAGAGCCGTGCCAGCAACCCCAGCGGGAGCTGCGTCGAGGTCGCTGAGCTGGTTGATGGCGGGATCGCCGTCCGTAACTCCCGGCACCCGTCCGGGCCGGCCCTGATCTACACGCGGGCCGAGGTCGAGGCCTTCCTGACCGGCGTGAAGAATGGCGAGTTCGATGACCTGTGCCCGCAGGCCTGACACCCAAATACCGGCGTGTCAGCTGGGGCATCACATTATTTACCGAGCAGACACACTAAATGGCGTGATGGCGGCGCCATAGCGCGGTGATAAGGTGCCGTGTGTGCACGGTGGCAGGCACTGGGCGCCAATCCATCGGAGCGATGATGAGCACGGTTGAGCGGAACGGCGGGCCTGCTGCCGACGGTTTGGGCCCGACCGTGCCGCGCATGCTGCTGGGAATCCAGCTGCACCGCTTTCGCGAGGCGGCCGGCGTCTCGCCCGAGCAGGCCGGGTTCGAGATCAGGGCGTCTCGGTCCAAGATCAGCCGGATGGAAAACGGCCGGGTCCGGATCAAGGAGCGGGACGTGACCGACCTGCTCACCCTGTACGGCATCGATGACGAGAAGACGCGGGCTGGCATGGTGGCGCTCGTCCGGCAGGCCAACGCCCCGGGCTGGTGGTCCAAGTACGGCGACATCATGGCCGACTGGTTCGAGGCGTACCTCGGCCTGGAAATGGCGGCCTCGGTCATCCGCACGTTCGAGCTGCAGTTCGTGCACGGCCTGTTCCAGACCGAGGATTACGCTCGCGCTGTCACCCTGCTCGGCCACACCGCCGCCCCCGCGGCGGAGATCGACCGGCGGGTGCACGTGCGGCTGAAGCGACAGGACCTGCTCACCGGCTCCGAGCCGCCGCAGGTCTGGTCGGTCGTTGACGAGGGGGCGCTGCGACGCCCGGTGGGCGGACGCGCGGTGATGCAGGCCCAGCTGAAACGGCTCATCGAGGTCGCTCAGCTGCGCCATGTCACCGTTCAGGTCATGCCGTTCAACCGGGGCGGGCACGCCGCGGCAGGCGGGTCGTTCACCGTGTTGCGCTTCGGCGAACCCGAAGTGCCGGACGTCGTGTACATCGAGCAGCTCACGAGCGCCCTTTACCTAGACAAACGCGAGGACGTCGATCACTACATGGAGGTCATGAACCACCTCAGCACCGAAGCCCTCACCCCCATTCAGAGCGCGCGCTTCCTCACCGAGATAATTCGGGAGACCTAGTGCCCGGCTCGGCCGCCCGGCACGATGACACCCAGGCTGACTGGTATTGTCTCGGATC
>JBKQQQ010000604.1:0-3554 GCA_052144275.1 Streptosporangiaceae bacterium | reverse complement strand
CTCGCCGGCCCGGGCGAACGTGCGCCGGCCAGCCCACGTCACGAGTTCCAAGAAGATGCGTTGACAGATTCCCCGTCGATCGAGACGCAGCACGGCCACCCCGGAATCGTGCTGGCCACGCTGTCCCTGGCCAACGTGATGGCTCTGCTCGACCTCTTCGTCGTCAACGTCGCCCTGCACGACATCGGCGTGAGTCTGCACTACCAGTCCTCGCTCTCCGACGTTGCCTGGGTGCTCAACGCCTACGCCCTGTTCTTCGGGGCGCTCCTTATCCCCGCCGGCCGCTTCGCCGACAAGTACGGGCGCAAGGCCACCTTCATCCTCGGCCTGGCCGTTTTCACCGTGGCGAGCCTGGCCTGTGCGGTAAGCCCCGACTTGTGGGTCCTCGTAGGGTTCCGGTGCGTGCAGGCGGCCGGCGCCGCGATGATCATCCCGGCCAGTCTCGGTCTCGTCCTGACGACGCTCCCACCGGACCGGGTCAAACACGGCGTGCGAGTGTGGGCGGTGAGCGGCGCAGCAGCCGGCTCGATCGGCCCGGTAGTCGGAGGGTTGATCCTGGGGATACAGCTCCTCGGCCTCAGCCTCTTCCTCCAGCAGTCGTGGCACTGGTCAACCATCACCACCGGACTCGCCCTCGCGCCCATGCCGGCCGCCGTACTCGGAGCGTCCCTCATCGCCCCGCGCTTGCACCAGCGGTTCCCGATCGGAGCCGTAGTCGCTTTCGGATTCGTCCTCACCGCTGTGGGCCAGGTACTCATGATCCTGACGCTCCACCACGGTGTCCACAACTACGCCGCCGCCATCCTGCCTGGCTGGGTGGTGATCGGCTTCGGCTTGGGCTTCACCGTCCCGACCATCATCGGGTCAGCCACCGTCGACCTACCGCCTGAGCAGAGCGCCACCGGAAGCGCGGTGGTCAACAGCGGCCGCCAGTTCGGCGGCGTCTTCGGCGCGTCGATCCTGGTCGTGGTCCTGGGGAAGGCAGAAGTCACCGGGGATCCCAGCCGCTTCTACGAGCTGTGGTGGGTCGCCGTCGCCCTGTGCGCCGCCGCTGTTGTTGTCTCCCTCGGGCTCACCCCGAAACGCCAACCCACCGAGGCCGAATCCACTGCACCACAGGCCGCGGCCGTGACCAGCGAGCCAGCAGCATGACACCAGGCCGAACGCCCCACCCCGAAGCCTCTCTGCTCGGAACGCACTTCACCGCTCCGAGCGCCGCTTATATCGCCCTCGGCAGGAGCGCCTGTCGATTCGTCTCCTGCCCGCAGGTCGCCGACACCACGTGGACCGCCTTGCCGGAATAGGACATCCGGAACGCGAACAGGTAGCACTTGACCATCACCCCGGCCAGCCGCACCCACAGCTCCCCGAAGTCGACCTCGGCCTCGAGCCCGGGCGGGTGATGCTGCGGGATGAACACCTTCGCCGGGCCGCGGCCCTCCTCGATGCGGACCTCCGGCCGGCGCCGGGCCACGTAGTCGCGGACCGCGGCATACGACATGTCCCCGGCCTCGTGCTCGTCCAGCAGCCGGGCATGGACCCGCGTCGCGGTGTGCCGCTGCTTGCGCGGCGCGTCCAGGTCATCGCGCAGCCACCCGTCGATAACCGCCTTGAACGGCTCCAGCCGGGCCGACTGCCGCTGCGGCGTCTTGCGCGGGGCCGGCTCAGCCCAGGTCAGCGCTTCGCGCACCAGCCTCCGGTACACCCCGTACTTGGCCGCCAGCGCCCGCACCGACAAGCCCCCGTGCCACGAGTCACGCCGGATCAGCTCGAACAACTCGACCTTGGAGGCCGCCACAGAGCCCCCTCAGGTTGCACGCACCCCGACCATCCCACGTCAAGCTCCCAAGTGGGGCCACTTCAAGCCGACACGACCATCCCGCCGGCAACCACCACCGCGAGATGGGGCCAGATCAAGCCGTCATGGTGGGGCCAATCGGAGCCGTCATAGCCACCCGGCCACGGATCCGGCCGTGGCGGAGATCGTCGATCACTTCGTTGGCGGCGTCCAAGGGGTAGCCGGTCGAGCGGAGCACGACTTTCCCCCGCTGGGCGAGGGCGATCAGGTCGGTTAGATCCGGGTTGGTGCCAATGAGGTTCCCGGCGACCGTGATCTCACCCAGGACCAGCTGGATGGTGGGCAGCGTGACGGTGCCGCCGTAGCCGACCAGGTAGTACGTGCCCCCTGGGCGCAGCATGGCGACGGAATCGCCGATCGTGGGGTCTTCGCCGACGAAGTCGAAGACCGCGTCGGCGCCCGAGCTGGTGAGGTCGCGGACCTGCTGGGCCTGGTCCCCGTCGGCGATGACCGCATGGTCCGCACCGCAGCTCAGGGCCAGCTTCAGCGCCTCCTCGCTGGTGTCCACCGCGATGACTTGCGCCGCGGTCATGGCCTTCAGGCACTGGATGCCGATGTGACCCAGGCCGCCGGCGCCGACGGCGACGGCGGACGAACCCGGGCCCAGCGCCGTGACGGCCTTCCTGACCGCGTGGTAAGCGGTCAGGAAGGCGTCGGCGAGCGCGGCGACTTCGGCGGGCTGCACGCCGGCGGGGAGCTTGACGACGGCCCGCACGGTCGTCTTGAACAGCTCCGCCATGCCGCCGGCGCACATCAGGCCGGGCAGGTTGGGGCCTTGCACGAGCCGGGGCGACTGCTGCAGGATCGCCTGGTGCAGCCGACGCAGTTCGGCGCCCGGATCGACGCCCATCTCCTGCGCCAGGATCTGCCGCAGCCGACCGAACGCGTCCAGGGCCTCCGCCTGGCGCCCGTCCCGGTACAGCGCGAGCATCAGCTGACCCCACCGCCGCTCACGCAACGGGCCGCTGGTCACCAGGGCCTCGAGGCCCCCGACCACCTCGTGATGGTGCCCCAGCGCCAGTTCGGCATCGAACAGGTCCTCCAGCGCGGCCTCGCGCAGCTCCTCGAGCCGCATCGCCTCCGCGGCCGCGAACGGGCGATCGGCGAACTCCCCCAGCGCCGACCCGCGCCACAAGTCCAGGGCCTGCCCCAGCAACCGGGCGGCCGCGGCCGGATCGCCGCCCGCCATCCCCCGGCGGCCCGCCGCGATCAGTCTCTCCGCCAGCCCGGCGTCGGTGGCGTCCGGCGCGGCCCGCAGGCAGTAACCGTCCGGCAGCGTGGCGATCGTGGCGGCCTCCGCCCGGGCCAGGGCGCGGCGGACACGGAGCACGTAGTTCTGCAGCGTCTTGGTCGCGGTCCGGGGCGGATCATCTCCCCACAGCGCGTCCACCAGAGAGGCGACACTGACCGCCTCCCCGCAGTGCACAGACAGCGCGGCCAGCAGGCAGCGTTCCTTCACACCACCCAGCGGGACCGGGCCGTCGCCCAGCAGCTCGACAGGGCCGAGGATCCCGATCTGGCCGGTACATGGCCGTCCCTCCACGAAGACAGCATCCCCCGCAGCGGACATGTTGGCCAAGGTGTCTATTCCGAGCGAGAAGGTGGCGGGCGCCGACGGTTCCAGCAGCCGGACTTCCGCCAGCCCGGTCTCCTCCCGCACCTCCCGGGCAGCGGCCGAACCTGGTGGCGATCAGCG
>JBKQQQ010000603.1:0-6382 GCA_052144275.1 Streptosporangiaceae bacterium | reverse complement strand
CGTACGCCGATATCGCCCCGACCTGGCTCGCCTGGGCGGCTTACGTGCTCATGTTCGGCATGATGTTCGGCGACGTGGGCGAGGGGGTTGCCCTGCTCGCGGCCGCGGTCGCGCTCCGGGCCGGCTGGCCGGGCTGGGCGCGCCGGTTCCGGAAGGCTTGGCCGTTCGTCGGGGGCGCAGGGGCGGCGGCCACCGCGTTCGGCCTGCTGTACGGGGAATGCTTCGGACCCACGGGTCTGGTGCCGGTGGTATGGCTCGATCCGCTGGATCATCCGATCACGCTGCTCCTGGTGGCGGTCGGCGTCGGCGCGGTCATGCTCGCGGGCGCCTACGCGCTCGGCACGGTCAACCGGTGGCGGGAGGGCGGCTGGTCTTCCGCGCTGTACGCGCCATCCGGCGTGGCTGGGGCCACGGTGTTCCTCGGCGCGGGTGTCATGGCCGGCGGGTGGTACTCCCATCAAGACCTAATGCTCGCCGGGGGCGGGTTCCTTGCGCTTGCCGGACTGGCGCTGGCCGCCGTCGGTTTCCTCGCCGAGGCGGGCGGCGGCGGCGCCGGGGGGTTCCAGGCCTCAGTGGAGCTGTTCGACCTGGTCGTCCGCCTGGGCTCCAACGTGGTGTCGTTCACCCGGCTCGCCGCCTTCGGTCTCACCCATGCCGCGCTCGGCCTGCTCGTGTGGGAAGGCACGCGGGCCTTGTGGCGGCACGGCGGGCTTCTCGCCGTGGCCGGCGTGGCCGTGTTCGCCGTCGGGACCGCGCTGGCGTTCAGCCTGGAGGCGCTCGTCGCCGCCATCCAGGCGCTGCGCCTGGAGTACTACGAACTGTTCTCGCGCGTCTTCGTGACGCAGGGACGGCCCTTCCGTCCGTGGCACCTGCCGACGGTGACCGAAGGGCTTCCCGCGGCCAGCAGGAAGGAGGAGCGCACATGACTGCTGTATGGGTAGCTGGGTTGCCGCTGATCGCCGGAGCCGTCCTGCTTGCCCGCGTGGTAACGCGGCGCGGACGGTCCGGGATGTACATCCTGGCCGGGATCGGCGTCCTGTTCATGGTTGGTGCTGTCGTGCTGCTTGTCGCCGCGCTCACCGCCGGTCCGGCCGCCGCCGGGACGGCCACCGCGGCTGGGGTCAAGATCGCGGCAGGCACCGCCGCGACCTCAGTAAACGGGTCGGCGTTGCTCGGGGCGGCGATCGCGGTAGCAGGATCGACCATCGGCGCGGGCATCGCCGTCGCCTACGCCGGTGCCGCGGCACTGGCGGTCATGAGCGAACGCCCGGAACTCTTCGGACGCGCCATGGTCATCGTGGGCCTCGCCGAAGGCATCGCGATTTACGGCCTGATCATCGGGATCATCTTGATCGGGAAGGCATGAGCACCGATGGCCCGGGCCGCTGTCATCGGAGAGGCGACACGTACGGCAGGCTTCGCCCTCGCCGGCGCAGTCGTGCTGGTCGCGGAGAACCCCGATGAAGCACGCGCGGCGTGGCGCTCGCTGCCAGCCGACATCGCAGTCCTCGTGCTGACCCCCCGCGCGGCGGCCTGGCTTGGTGAGGCCCCACCCACTTCCCCATCCCCCTTCACCCGGCATGACGTGCTGCTCGTGGTGATGCCGCCGTGACCGGCGGGGCGGAAGCCGCGGCGCTCGCTCCGGTCCGCACGCACATGCTGCGCGAGGCCAGGATGGAGGCGGACCGCATCATGGAACAGGCGCATGCCGAGGCGGCCGCCATCGTGAGCCAGGCGCGGGGCTGCGCGGACGAGGCCATCGAGCTCGCCCGGACGCAGGGCCAGGCGGACGGTGCCCCGGCGGCCGCTGTCGAGCGGAGCCGGGGCCGCGAGCAGGCCAGGTCAATCCTGTTCGGCGCGCAGCGCGAGGCGTACGAGGAACTATGCGGCCGGGTCCTGGCCGCGGTCGGCGGCCTGCGGGACGAGCCCGGCTACGATCAGCTGCTCAGTCGGCTGACCGCCATGGCCGGACGCGTGGCGGGCCCCGATGCCACGATCACGGTCCAGTCGGCCGGGGGCGTCGTGGCGCGGGCCCGCGACGTGGTGGTTGATTGCACACTGCCCAAGCTCGCCATCCTGGCGGTCAACGCGCTGGGTGACCAGGTGCGGGAACTATGGACACCGTGAGCGGCGCCGCGCGAGTTGCCAGGGTGAACGGGCCGCTGGTGGAAGTGACCGGGCTCACCAGGGTCGCGATGTACGACATCATCGAACTCGGCGAGCACCTGCTCCCCGGCGAGGCCGTCGCCATCCGCGGCGACGTGACGACCGTCCAGGCGTACGAGTACACCGGTGGCCTGGCACCGGGCGATCCGGCCTGGTCGCGCGGTGAGCCGCTCTCGGCACGGCTAGGCCCGCATCTGCTCGGCAGCATTTTCGACGGGCTGCTCCGGCCGCTCGACGGCGCGCCTGCCTGGCTCGAACCCGGCCACGTGTTCACTCCCGCGGAGGGCGCGGAGTTCGAGTTCACGCCGCAGACCGAACCGGGCACCGCGGTCGGCGAAGGCGCCAGCCTGGGATCGGTGGCGGTCTCCGGCGGGATCGGGTACCGGGCGCTCGTGCCGCCCGGGCTGAGCGGAGTGGTGGAGAAGATCCGCGATGCCGGACCCGCGCCCGGCGATGCGGTGATCGCGACCGTCTCGGGCACGGACGTGAGCCTGACCTCGGCGTGGCCGGTGCGGCGCCCCCGGCCGTACCGGCGGCGGCTGGAGGCCGGAGCTCCGCTGCTCACCGGGCAGCGCGTGGTCGACGTGCTGTTCCCGATCATGAAGGGCGGTAGCTGCGCCGTCCCCGGCGGGTTCGGCACCGGCAAGACCGTGCTGCTGCAGCAGATCACCAAATGGTGCGACGCGGACGTGATCGTGTACGTCGGCTGCGGCGAACGCGGCAACGAGCTGGCCGACATGCTGACTGAACTCACCGAGCTCACCGATCCGCGCACCGGAGGCAAGCTGTCCTCGCGGACCGTGGTCATCGCGAACACGTCCAACATGCCGATGATGGCCCGCGAGGCCAGCATCTACAGCGGTGCTTCGGTCGCGGAGCACTTCAGGGACATGGGGCTGGACGTCGTGGTAATCGCGGATTCCACCTCACGATGGGCGGAGGCGCTGCGCGAGTTCGCGTCCCGCAACGGCGAGCTGCCCGCAGAGGAGGGATACCCGGCCAGCCTGTCTTCCGCCCTGGCCGCGTTCTACGAACGGGCGGGCCGGGTCCTCACCAGCGGAGGGCGCGAGGGCTCGGTGACGATCATCGGCGCGGTCTCCCCGGCGGGCGGCGACATGACGGAACCGGTCACTGCCTACACGCAGCGTTTCGTCCGTAGCCTGTGGTCCCTGGACCGCGATCTTGCCTATGCCCGCCACTATCCGGCAGTCTCCTGGTCCGGATCGTTTTCCCGCGACGCTGCCACCGCCGCCGCCTGGCATGCCGGTGCGGGCGATCCTGGCTGGGCGGACCGCAGGAGCCGGCTGGCCTCGCTGCTCGCTGAAGCAGACCGGCTCAGCTCGCTTGCCGAGCTGATGGGCATCGCCGCTCTTCCGCCCAGGGAGCGCGCCACGATACTCGCCGGGCGGCTCATCAGGGAGGGCCTGCTGCAGCAGAGCGCGATCAGCTCCGCCGACGCCAGCTGTGACATCGCCCGGGCCGCGGCCCTGACCGCCGCGGTGCTGGCGGTGGCCGAGCGATGCCAGCAGCTGGCGAGCGCAGGCGTCCCCCCGGCGGCTCTGGAGAATGAGGACTTCTCCCTCATCCTGCGGGCCAGGGAGGAAGCGGTGACGCCAGAGGCGGTCACCGACAGCGGGCAGGCTATGCTCGCTCGCCTCGACGAGCTTGCGCGGCGCGACCAGGAAGGCGGGACAGCATGATGGTCTGGGCGCAACGTGAGTACACCGGGCTGGCGGAGCTTCGCGGCCCGCTCCTCGTCGTGCGCGGAGTGAACGGAGTGGGCTGGGATGAGTTCGCGACGATCCGGATGGAGACCGGGGAGATGCGGCACGGGCTCGTCCTCGAGGCCGATCGCGACCTTGCCGTCGTGCAGGTGCTTGAAGGGACCGGAGGCATGCGGCTCACAGCGACCCGGGTGGCGTTCGACGGCAGCCCGCTGCGGATTCCTGTCGGCGCGGACTGGCTAGGCCGCGTCTGCAACGGCCAGGGCGAGCCGGTCGACGGCGGACCCCCTGTCACCGGCGAGGTCAGCATGCCGGTGGCCGGCTTCCCGATCAACCCGGTTCTCCGCGTGCCGCCCGCCGAGCCGGTGCTGACCGGGATCTCGGTGATCGACGGGCTCACCACGCTGGTCCGCGGCCAGAAGCTGCCCATTTTCTCCGTGGCGGGCCTGCCGCACCTCGAACTGGCGGCCCAGCTGGCCGCCCAGGCGTCGGCCGGCGGTGATCCCTTCAGCGTGGTTTTCGCGGCGATGGGCCTCACCCATGCCGATGCCGCGACCGTCCGCGCCGTCCTCGAGGAACGCTCTGCGGTCGGCGAGCTCGTGCTCCTGCTGAACCTCGCCGATGCCCCGGTGATAGAACGCATCCTGACACCGCGCGTGGCGCTCACCGTGGCCGAACGGCTGGCGTTCACGCTCGGGCGGCACGTGCTTGTCGTCATGGCCGACATGACCAGCTACTGCGAGGCACTGCGTGAGGTCTCCGCGGCACGTGGTGAGATCCCGGCCCGCAGGGCTTACCCCGGCTATCTCTATAGTGACCTGGCCTCGCTGTACGAGCGCTGCGGGCGCATCCGCGGCATGCCGGGCTCGGTAACCGTGGTCCCGGTGCTGACCATGCCGGCGGGCGACATCACCCATCCGGTGCCTGACCTGACCGGGTACATCACCGAAGGTCAGATTGTGCTCTCTCCCGACATTCACGCGCGTGGCGTATACCCACCGGTTGACGCATTGTCCTCGCTGTCCAGGCTCATGCGGCACGGTGCGGGACCCGGCCGCACCAGGGATGATCACCTGGACGTGGCCGCGCAGGTCCTGGCCGCGCTCGCCGCCGCGCGGCGCGCCAGGGAACTGGCCGAGCTGATCGGTGCCGCCGCCCTCAGCGCGCTCGACCGGCAGTATCTGGAGCTTGAGACCGCCTTCGAGCGCGAGTTCATGAACCAGGGGCTGGCCGAGAACCGCAGTCTCGAACAGACCCTGAGCCGCGCCTGGCAGGTGCTGGCTGCGCTGCCTCGCCGCGAGCTGACCATGCTGCCCACGAGCGTCCTCGATGCCCACTACCCGGGAGACAGCTCATGAGCAAGCTGGGATTCACCGTGCCTCCAGGTCGTGCCGGGCGGCTCTGGCTGACCAGGCGCCTGCGGGTGGCCTGGCGCGGCGCCGACCTGCTTGACCGCAAGCTCCGGATCCTCACCGACCAGCTCAGCGGGCTCCGTGATGCTGCGGCGCAGACCGCCGCGGAATGGAATCGCTGCTGCGCCGACGCCGAGCGGTGGCTACTGAGGGCTTCGCTGATTGGCGGCCAGCGGGCTATCCGGCTGGCCGCCGATGGCCAGGCCGCGGACGTGACCATTTCCTATGCGCTCACCATGGGCGTCCGGCACCCGGCCAGTGTCATATGCCTCATCCCTGACCCCGTGACCTGGGACGGAACTGCGCTGACGGCGACCCGGCAAGCCCACTGCGCCGCGCTCGCCGCGGCGGTGCGGCATGCCGCGGCCGCCGAGGCGCTCCGGGTCGTCGAAGCCGAAGCTCTCGCCACCCGGTACCGGCTCCGCGCGGTCAGAGACCGGTGGATTCCCCGGCTCGAGCAGGCCCTGGCGGAAGTGACGCTCGCCATCGAAGAGCAGGAGCTGGCCGACGCTGCCCGACTGCGCCTGGCCAGAGGGCCGGGAGCAGGCGCTAACCGGTGATCATCGTGGCGGCCCTGAGGTCTTTGTGACTGAGGTCCCGGCATACCGGTGACATCTGGCCATGACGCTCGGGCAGGCGCGGCAGAACACTTTAAGTAGGAGAAAGTGAGGGAGTGAGCATGATGTCCCGCACCGACGAATATCTCGATGCCATGCTTCGCCACCTTGGTGCTGCGTACTACGAGTCCCTGCACGGCAGGGCCGCCCGCTCCGACGTGGCCCGCGCGCTCGATACGGTGGAAGAACATCTGAAGGAGCCCCAAACGCGCCCCGCCGCCCGGTCGCCGGGCAGCCCTCATCCGGCTCATCACGTCGGCGGACCGCGGCATAGCCGGTGGGCCCGCAGAGTCAGTGACGTGATGACCACCTCGGTGGTGACGGTGGACCGCATCACCCCGTACCAGGAAATCGCTCATTCGCTGGCCCGGCACAATATCAGCGGCGTGCCGGTGCTGAAGATGGGCCAGCACGTCGTGGGCGTGGTATCGGAGTCCGATCTGCTCGCCCAGCAGGACAAGAC
>JBKQQQ010000602.1:0-9431 GCA_052144275.1 Streptosporangiaceae bacterium | reverse complement strand
GCGCGCGGGCCTGCTCGACGGCCTGGCTGCGCCGTCGTTTCCAGGCCGAGACCGCCGAGCACGGCACGCCGGTACGCGTGATCTGGCCCGACGGCACGCAACGCGACTGACAGCCTGGCAGCATGCGCCTACCGTGGTCGCAGATTGACCTGCGATGGACCTGCGATAGACCCCTCATGTACCCAACCCGACGACCTGCGCCGCGGCGGGCAGGCATCGGTGCTCTCGTGCCTGCGAGGTACCGTCGTAACATTCCGGGGCAAGATGGCGGGTCCAAGTCAAGGCGCCGCGTGGGGCCATGTCGCGGCTCGTGCGGTATCAGTGGTCGTGGCCGCCTTGATCAGCGTTTGGGCCATCCGCTGGCGTCGAAGACGGCGATCGGGTCAAGGTAGTCCCGCCAGCGGGTCACCTTGCGGTCCTTGACTGTGATGATGGAGGCGAAGCGGTTGTTGTACGGCCGACCTGTCAGCACCGATTCACCGTGTACCTCGTACTCGAGCACGGCCACCGACGCTTCCGGGTCCCGGTAGACGCGGAGGTTGTCGGCGGTGTGCACGGCCATGTAGCCGTCGTAGCCGCTGTACAGGTCAATCACGGCCTGCCGCCCTTCAACGCGCCTGGGGTAGCCGGGCACGGAGATCACGTACTCGACGACGACATCGTCGGCCAGGAGGTCGAAGTAGTCCTCGCCGTCGGCGAGGCCCTCCAGCCCTTCCCGGATGATGCGGAAGAAGGGGCCGTCGGCACCGAAGTTCGAGCTGTCGCTGGTGTACTTGGTCACTTGTCCTCCGGAGTGGTCCAGGCGGCGGCATTGCGCCGGGCGAATGCTTCGAAGCTGGCCGGCGGCCGGCCGGTAACGGTCTCGACATCGCCCGTGGGCTGGGACCCGTGGCCGCCGATGATGGCACCGGTGAGCCAGCGGAGCATGACGGCGTAGTCGGCGGGCACGCCGGCCGCGATCGCCCCGCTGATCCAGGCCTCCTGGTCGATGTCCTTATACCCGACGGGCCGGCCGCTCACGGCGGCGATGATCGCGGCGACGTCACCGAAGGTGAGGGCCTGCGGCCCGGTGAGAGCGTAACGGGTGCCCGCGTGCGCGCCCGGGTTGAGGAGGGTCTCGGCCGCGACCGCCGCGATGTCGGCCGCGTCGACGAATGCCTCGCTGCCCCCGCCGCTCGGGACGGTGAGGGTTCCGTTGATGACGGGGAGGTGATCGTCGGTGAAGTTCTGCATCACCCAGGCGGGGCGCAGGATCGAGTGCGTGAACGCTTCCCGCGCTGCGAGGTCAGCCTCGACCGCCGCGATGTCGATCTCGCGTGGCGCCCGGTCGCCGTTGTAGGTGCTGAGGAGGGTGACGTGCCGCATGCCGGCCGCTGCGGCCTGGTCCAGGAACTCGGCGACCCGGAGTGCGTAACGCACGCGCAGTACAGGGGTGACCAGGTAGACCCGGTCCGTCCCGGCGAGGGCATCCGGATAGGTGGCCGGGTCGTCCCAGTCGAAGAACACGTCGCTGCCGTGACGCGACGCAGTACGGGCGGGGATACCGTGCCCGGCGAGGTGCCTGGCGACAAGCGAGCCTGTCCGGCCGCTGCCGCCGAGGATGAGCGCTGCGTGGGATGTGTTGGTCATGCCTTAAGCATTCAGCCCTTATGATGAGCGGATCAATGTGCATTACGCTCAGATTATTATTTGATCCTCTCAAATCGTTGACTTCAACGCGTGTTACTCGCAATCTTGGCGTGTGGACTTGCTGTACGACCACCTCATGCGGGCGCGCGCAACCGGGGCGGTCTTCGCCCGCACAGTGGTCATGCCCCCGTGGGGACTGCGCCTGGGCGGCTCCATCCAGCTCGCGGTGCATGCCGTGACCCGGGGCAAGGCGTGGCTGTGGCTCGACGACCCGGCCGATGCCGTGGAGCTCCGGCCAGGGGAGATCAGCCTGGTGCGCGGCGGCTCCGCTCACCACATCGCGCACGAACCGGGGGCCTGCTGCCTGGAGCCGGACGAATTCCGGGTCCAGTACCGCCAGGTCGCGGCCGACGCTGACCGCGGGGCGACGGTGTTCCTGTGCGGTGCCTACCAGTTCTCGGGTGACGTCGCCAGCGGGCTGCTGGACGCCCTTCCGCGCGTGCTGACGCTCTCGTCCGCGGTCGACGAACCGCTCCGCGAAGTCATCGTGCTGGTGTCCCGCGAGCTCACCAACGTTGAGCCCGGCCAGCAGACCGTGCTCGACCGCCTGCTCGACGTGCTGCTCGTCCTGGCCCTCCGCAGCGACTTCCGCCGCAGCGCGACCGCACCCCGCTGGTACCGGGCGTCCGGCGACCCACGCCTGCACGCCGCGCTGCAGGCCATGCACGAAGACGCCGGTCACTCGTGGACAGTGCCCGAGCTCGCGGCGATCAGCGGCCTGTCCCGGGCCGCATTCGCGCGAGTCTTCCGGGACGCGCTCGGGCAAGCCCCGCTGCAGTACCTCACGGAGTGGCGGATGACTCTCGCCCGCGACCACCTGCGCGCCGACGAACTCAGCCTCGCGAACATCGCCGCCACGGTCGGATATGGCTCGCCTTACGCGTTCGCGGCCGCCTTCCGCCGCCACCACGGCATCGCGCCCGGGGCCTGGCGGCAGCAGCAGTCAACCGCGCCTCTCACGCTCAACGGCGCCGAAGGCCCGGGGGCACCAGCCGAACCGGACGATCGCGGCTGAACGGCGGACCCAGCGACGTACACCTATCCATGACGCCGGGCTCTGCGGACCCTTGCCCGCCGCTAGGCCTCGACGGGATCCTTGTGCTGGGTCAGGGCGTCACTGTGGCCGGGCTCCGGCGCGCGCTGGGCGCCCGGCAGCCACAGGGAGAGCAGCACGGCGACGGCGGCGAACCCGACGGACCACCAGAACGCCACGTGGAACGCGTCAGCGAGCGCTCCGTGGTGCGCGGCGATGGCGTCCTCCAAGATCACCGAGAGGACGGCGGTGCCGAACGAGCCGCCGACCTGCTGGGCCATGCGGGTCAGCACGCTGGCGTGGGGGATCTGCTCCTTGTCCAGGCCGATGTAGCCGGCGACCATCAGGGGCATGGTGACGGCGCCGAGGCCGAATCCCCGGATGATCATCCAGAGGGCGAGCAGCCACGAGTTGGTATCCGGCCCGGCGAAGGCGAACGGCACGGTCGAGGCGGCGACGATGGCGCAGCCTATGAGGACGATGCGGCGCGAGCCGTACTTGTCGATGTTGCCCCCGGCGATGGTGCGGGACAAGACGGTGCCGATGCCCTGCGGGACGAGCATGATCCCGGCGGTGAGGGCGGTGGTGCCGCGCAGGTCCTGGTAGAACAGCGGCATCAGGAGCATCGCGCCGTAGAGGGAGAAGCCGGAGAAGAACAGCGCCGCGCTGGCGGAGGCGACGGAGCGCTTGGCGAACAGCCTGATCTCGACGAGGGGGCGGGCCTTCCTGAGCGCGTACCCGGTGAACGCGGCGATGAGAGCGACGCCGATCACCAGGGGGATGATGACGTCAGGGTGGCAGAACCCGGCGTCGGTGCCCGCGTTGGCCAGGCCGTACAGGAGCACCGAGCTACCCGGTGCGATGAGGAGCAGGCCGGGCACGTCGAGCCGTGCCTTGCTAGCCGTGTCCTTGCTCGGGGTGTCGTCGGCGAGGTGCCGCCAGGCGAGCAGGAAGCCCGCGACGCAGAACGGCACGTTCACCCAGAACATGAACCGCCAGCTCAGGTGGGTCAGGATGGCGCCGCCGATCACAGGGCCGAGGATCGGGCCGAGCAGCGCCGGCATCGCGATGTAGGTGACGAGCCTGCCCAGCGACTTGCCGCCGGCGGCCTGGAAGATGAGCGTGGTCATCAGCGGGAGCATGAGGCCGCCGCCGACGCCCTGCACGACACGGCTGGTGATGAGCGAGCCGACGTTCCAGGCGAGGCTGGAGCCGATCGAGCCGACGAGGAAGACGGCCAGGGAGAACATCCACAGCCGCTTGCCGCCGAAGCGCTGCAGGGCCCAGGCGCTGAGCGGCACCGCGATGGCGAGCGCGAGCAGGTAGCCGGTGGTCACCCACTGGATCGTGGAGACCGACGTGTGCATCCGCAGCGCGAGCGTGTGCAGGGCGACGCTGACGATCGTCGTGTCGAAGATGACGGCCATCCCGCCGGTGATGAGGATCAGGGCGGTCTTGACGACCTTCGGGTCCAGCTTCTCGACCGGGGGCTTCGCCGGTGACGTTGGTGTCGTTGCCATGACGCCCCTCCCTCCATAAGAGATGAATCCTTCTCTTATGAGAGTAGGGCACGGCGTTAAGAAATGCAAACATCTCTTATTGGCCTCGGTGGCTATGCTTGACGACATGACCGAGCAGGCGGGGCGGACCCGGCAGCGGCGGCGGCGGGGAGAGGAACTGGAGGCCGCACTGCTGGAGGCCGCGTGGGCGGAACTCGTCGAGGTCGGCTTCGCCAGGCTGACGATGGAGTCGGTCGCGGCCCGCGCGAAGACGGGGGTCGCGGTGCTGTACCGGCGCTGGCCCAACAAGGACGACCTCGTGCTCGCCGCCATCCAGCACTACGGCGCGACGCACCCCGTGGAGCTCCCCGACACCGGGAGCCTGCGCGGCGACATGATCGCGATGCTCAGCGGCTTCAGCAGCGCACGGGTCAGCTTCGCCGCGGTCATCAGCGCCGTGTTCTCCGGCCTGCTGGCCAGCAGCGGCCTCACCCCGGCCCAGGTGCGGGAAAAGCTCCTCGCCGACCGCCCGCTGTGGTCCCTGGAGATCTACCGCCGGGCACACGAGCGTGGCGAGATCGACCTCGACCGCATCCCCCCGATCGTCTTGTCCACGCCATTCGACCTGATGCGCCACGACATGCTGATGACCTACAAGCCCATCCCCGAGGAGCGGGTCCGCGAGATCGTGGACGACCTCTTCATGCCCCTCGTCGCCGCCAGCCGGACGGTCCAGCACCGCCGACAGCCCTAGGCGCCTAACGCTCATGCGGGCTTGCCCGGTAGGCTCATCCCACGACCGGGACGACCGCGATCAGGCTTGCTGCCGGCCGACGTTGACGGAACGCTCGTCACGCCGGACAAGGAACTCACCGGCTGGGCGATCGCGTTCCTAGCCTGGCTGCATGGCCGGGGACGCACGCCCACGGCCTGCCGGCAGGCCGACGTCGACGCCTGGTACGCCGGCAGGCTTCCCTGCTCAGGCGGGGAACGCAGGATGCTCCGCCTCGCCGCCAGCCTCGCCGTCGCCTTGCTGACCGGCCCGGCCCCGCTGATGCTGTGCGGCACGAGGCTGCGCCACACCTGGCCCGGCGCACCGGGCCAGCCAGTGTCGGAGTTCCCTGACGAGAACCTGTGCCGGGCCTGCGTCCGCGCACTCGGCGACCAGTCCGTCCGTCCGGGCATTCGAGCACCCGCAGTTCTTCCCGAACGCTTAGGCCCCAAGATCATCCCGGTTGCGGCTTTTGGCCTCACCTTGGCTGGACCCCCTATACGCGACAGTTGAATCCGCGAGGTCACCAGGTCCCACCTCCCGATCAGGCACTAGGGCGTGTCCCGTAGATCATGTATGCGTTGACCGGGCCAGTTTCAGGTAGTCCGTGAAGCTGATGTCCTGGATCGTGTCGCCACCGAGCTCGATGGCTTTCTCGGAGGGTTCATCGTCTGATCACCTTCAATGGTCACCTTGAGTGGGTGCCGGGCGTGGTCGGCGAGCATTTTCCACAAGACCGCGTTGAGTTCGTCCCGCGCCCAGTTGGGCGGGGCATCGGCGGGACCAATGTGGCAAGAGCGCGTCCGTGAACTTGTCAGCCCGACGTGGTCCGTGCAGGCTCGGCCGAGGACACCCCCTGCCGCGATGAGTTCCGGCCGGGTCGCGCGTCTGTTCTGGTGACCGCCGTAGGACGTCGTACGACGCTGCCCGGCACGAGACACCACGGAGGACACCATGACGACCACGCCGGACGACCCGACCACCGCGCTGCCCGGCCGCCCGCCCGTGGTCGACCTGGCCACCTGGCAGGCCGCCCGTGACGAGCTTCTGGTCCGCGAGAAGGCCCACACCCGCGAGGGCGACGCCCTCGCGGCGGCCCGCCGCCGACTGCCGATGGTGGAGCTCGACGGGACGGTCGAGGTCGTCGGACCCGACGGCCCGGTCCCGTTCCTGGACCTGTTCCAGGGCCGCGACGAGCTCGTGGTCTACAAGCACATGTGGTACGACGGCGCGCCGCACCAGGGGCAGTGCGAGGGCTGCACCACCACGGCCTGGCACCTGAAGGACGCCGTCTACCTCAACGCCCGCGGCGTCTCGTTCGCCATCCTGACCACGGGCCGTTGGGACGAGGTGGCCTCCTACGTCGAGTTCATGGGCTACACCCAGCCCTGGTACTCGGTGCGCGACGTGGACGCGCCGGTCGGCGGCAGCATGGGTTCCGTCACCTGCTTCCTGCGCGACGGCGACCGTGTGTTCCTCACCTACTCCACGACGGGCCGTGGCAACGAGCCGGTCAACGGGTCCTTCGGCCTGCTCGACATGACGCCCTACGGCCGCGGCGAGGCGTGGGAGGACAACCCCGAGGGCTGGCCCGAGGGGCGCAGCTCGTGCTGGTTCTGGCGCTCGGACGCGGACGGGAACGCCACCTGGGGCCCGACCAGCCGCCCCATGCCGCAGTGGACCCGCCCCGGCGCGACCCCCGTGGAGACCCTCGGCCGGCACGGCCACCACCACTGACGCGCCTTCGTCGACGGCGTCGGCAAAAGGTGTTAGGTGCCGGGCGGAACCTCCGGACGATCACCAGCGCGCGTCAAGCCGGAAACGCCGCCAGCGCGGCCCGTCCGTGGCCGTCCGAGACGGATGGCGGCGGCGCGGCGCAGCATCTGTTCCTGGGCCAGGCCGGCGAACCGGGCGAGGTGCTGATCGTGCCATCCGGCGGGAATGTAGGCGGGGATGTTGGTGATGCTGTAGCGGACGCCCGGCCGGGGCGGGGGGTGGAGTCTGCTCCGGACGCCGCCGGCGGCGGTCCGCCGGATGATGTGCAGGGCGCCGACCGCGGGTCCTGTTGCGGCGTGCAGGGCCGGTGAGCAGTAGCCGTCCCCGGCCAGGAACCATTTGACCCATCGTTTGAAGGCCGGGACAGTGCCGGGCGCGGCGGCGGGGTCGGCGAGGTGGGCGATGACCTGGCTGAGGGAGTCCGGCGCGGCCAGGAAGGCGCCTGCGAGGGTGAGCAGGGCAGCGCAGGCGGCCGCGACGCGCCGGAGGTCGCGCACGGTGGACCACCGCCCGTCGCGGCTGCGTGGACCGTGGGGACGTGAGCGGCGAGGAGCCCGGCGACGTAGCGGCTCTCCCCCGCTGGCGCACACGTGGACGACCCGGGTGCCGGCGTCGCTATAAATTAGCCAGATGGCTCGTAACTCGACTCCCGCCGCTCCCCCGCGTAGGCGCCGCACCCAGGAGGAACGCCGCGCGGAGACACGCGCGCGGGTCCTCGACGCGACAATCGCGTGCCTGCTCGAGCTCGGCTACGGCGCGACCACGCAGCGCGCTGTCGCGGATCGGTCGGGGGTCACCCGCGGCGCGCAGCTGCACCACTTCCCGACGCGAGCCCAGCTCGTCGCCGAGGCGACGACGCTCCTCGCGATCCAGCTGACCAGCCGGCTCGAGCGCCAGATCAGCGAGCTCCCACGCGGCAAGAAGCGAACCGAGGCGGCGCTCGACCTGTTGTGGGCAAGTTTCTCCGACGGGCTCTTCATCGTCGCGCTGGAGCTGTGGCTCGCCTCCCGCACCGACGCCGAGCTCGCGCAGGCGCTCGGTGAGGCAGAGGATCAGATCGCCGTGGCGATCATGAACTTCGGGCACGAGATCTTCGGGCCCGATGTCTCGGCGCGCCCGCAGTTCGAGCAGCGCCTGCTGTTCGCGCTCACCGTCATGCGCGGGCTCGCGACGTCACGGCCGTTTCAGCCGGGTGACCGCGGGCTGGCGCCGCGCTGGAAGTTCGCGCGGCGCCAGCTACTCGACCTGTTCAACGAGGCGTAGGCCCGCCCAGCACCTCGACAACCCAGTCGCAGACCTCCTGCATCATGCGCGTGGGGTTGTTGATCTGACAGTGCGCGTCCGCGCCGCTGGCCGCGTCGAACACGATCAGGTCCTTGCGGGGCACGTCGAGCGCCGCGTGCCAGCGCTCCGCCTGGCGCATCAGCACCGGCGGTTCGGCAGTCCCGGCGATCGACAGGAACGGGCAGTGCACGTCGGCCGGATCGGCGACCCAGGTGTCCATCCGCGCCGCCAGTTCGGGCACGCTAGCGGCGCCGCCCTTCCACAGCAGCACAGCCGTGTTGCTGCGCGACGAGCCGCGCTCGGCCGCCGCCGCGACGGCGGCGCTGCCGAACAGCTCGCGTGGCTCGGGGAACGGCGTGCTGGCAACGCAGGCGGCGAGCCGCGGCTCGCGTCCGGCGGCGCGCACGGCCCAGTAGCCGCCGAGGCTGAAGCCGACGAGCGCGAGCTTCGCCGGGTCGACCCCGCGCTCCAGCAGGCAGTCGATCGCCGCGCCGATCGGTCGCTCCGACTCGCCCGTCCAGTGCAGCCCGTCGAGCGCGGTCGCGTTCGACCCGGGCAGATCGACGATCGCCACGTTCAGGCCGCGCTCCCAGGCGCCGCGGCCGATCGTGAAGAAGATGTTCTCGAGCGCCGAGTCCGCCCCGCCGACGACGAGCAGCGTCGGCGCCGAGGGATCGCTCGCGCGGAGCAGCATCGCCGGCAGCTGCGCACCCTCGTAGGGCACGCCGAAGAACTCGGCGGGCAGCCCGAGCAGGTCGATCGCTTCGCGGAAGGTTGCCCGCGTCTCGCGCAGCAGCTGCGTCAGCAGCTCGCCAGGATCGCAGAACTGCCACGCGGAGCGTGCGCTGGCGGCCGCCTTCAGCAACGCCTCCGCCGCGGTGCGCCGCCGCCCTCGCGCGAGCGCGTCGGCCGCGAGCGAGCGCTGCAGCTCGGCGTGCGCACGGAACTGCCGCGTCCAGCTCTCGGGATCGCCGTCCTCGATCCCGCGCGCGAGGGCGAACAGCTCACCGACGTCGAGCGCGCCCGCCTTCGACCAGCCCATCGCCGCGACGAAGAACGTGTCCATGTCCGGATCCTCGAAGCGATAGCGCATCGAGGTGCGCTGGAACTCCTCAGCCGTCCGCCTCATGTCGTGCTGCCTCCTGTCCACGTCTCAGGCAATCTGCCCACTGCCGCAAGCGACGATATCACAAACAAGCCAGATGGCTGGTTTGTGTGTTACGATGCGCGGCACGATGACCGACGTGACCCTCTGATCGTCACGGCAGGGCTCATCGTGGTGACGGCCGCGGCGGCGATCTCGTCTCTGGCATTGCTGCTGGCCGGCAGCGCAGTCGCCGGGATCGGCCAGGGCCTCGCGTTCATGGGTCTGCTCGCC
>JBKQQQ010000601.1:0-3850 GCA_052144275.1 Streptosporangiaceae bacterium | reverse complement strand
CCTGGCCGGGTCGCTGGCCAGACAGGCGCCCACGCCGGCCAGCGCCGGGACGCTGGATACGAGGACGCCGCTGTTCGTCGGCATGCTCGTCGGCGTGATCCTCATCCTCGTCGGCCTGACCTACTTCCCCGCGCTCGCGCTGGGAGTGTTCGCAGAAGGCCTGCATTGAGGGCCATTCAGTACCGGCTAGGGAGCAGGGGCCGACGCCGGTTTCGCGGCGGCCTCTGCGAGCGGCCGGTGACCCACCTACGCAGAGAACCACATCGGGGTCTGAATGGCCCGAGTGCTGAAGGAGCACTGGACTGATGTCTGTGACAACTGAGAGCCCGGGTACCCCGGCCGCCCCGCCCGCCGGCCAGCAGGCCGGAACCGAGCAGCGCCGGGTCGGCGGCGGCCTGCTCGACCCCAAGATCCACATGAAGTCCACCCCGGACGCGATCAAGAAGCTGGACCCGCGGGTCCAGGTCAAGAACCCGGTCATGTTCGTGGTCGAGGTCGGCGCCCTACTCTGCATGTACACCGCCATCCGCACGCCGTCGGTCTTCAACTGGACCATCGTGGTATGGCTATGGCTGACCGTGGTCTTCGCCAACCTGGCCGAGGCGGTAGCCGAGGGACGCGGCAAGGCGCAGGCCGAGACGCTGCGACGGGCCAAGCGCGAGACGATGGCGCGCCGGCTGACCAACTGGCAGCCCGGGATCGAGGCGTCGGCGCTGCACGAGGAGGCCGTGCCCGGAACGGGCCTGACCCTCGGCGACCATGTCGTGGTCGAGGCGGGCCAGGCCATCCCCGGTGACGGGGACGTGGTCGAGGGCGTGGCGTCGGTGGACGAGTCAGCCATCACCGGCGAGTCCGCGCCGGTCATCCGCGAATCCGGCGGCGACCGGTCCGCGGTGACCGGCGGCACCACGGTCCTGTCCGACCGGATCGTGGTCAAGATCACCTCCAAGCCGGGCGAGACGTTCATCGACCGGATGATCGCCCTGGTCGAGGGCGCGAAGCGGCAGAAGACGCCGAACGAGATCGCGCTGAACATCCTGCTCGCGGCGCTGACCATCATCTTCATGCTCGCGGTGATCACGCTGCAGCCGATGGCGTACTACTCCAAGGCACCGCAGAGCCTGGTGATCCTGGTCGCGCTGCTGGTGGCGCTGATCCCGACCACGATCGGCGCGCTGCTGTCCGCGATCGGCATCGCCGGCATGGACCGCCTAGTGCAGCGCAACGTGCTGGCCATGTCCGGCCGCGCGGTGGAGGCGGCCGGGGACGTTAACACGCTGCTGCTCGACAAGACCGGCACGATCACCATCGGCAACCGGCAGGCCACCGAGTTCCTGCCGGTCGGGGGCGCCACCGCGGCCGAGCTGGCCGACGCGGCGCAGCTGTCAAGCATGGCCGACTACACGCCGGAAGGCCGCTCGATCGTAGTGCTCGCCAAGAACGAGTACGGGCTGCGGGAGCGGGCCGAAGGCGAGCTGAGCGGCGCCGAGTTCGTCGAGTTCACCGCGCAGACCAGGATGAGCGGCATCGACCTGGCCGACGGCCGCGAGGTCCGCAAGGGCGCGGCCGCGTCGGTGGCGCAGTGGATCCAGGACGGCGGCGGAACCGTGCCAGCTGATCTCGGTTCGCTGGTTGACGGCATCTCGGCGGCCGGCGGTACCCCGCTGGTGGTGGCCGAGCGGGCCAACGGCAGCGCCAAGGCCCTCGGCGTGATCCAGCTCAAGGACATCGTCAAGGAGGGCATCGCCGAGCGGTTCGCCGAGATGCGCACGATGGGCATCAGGACCGTGATGATCACCGGTGACAACCCGCTGACCGCCAAGGCGATCGCGGACGAGTCCGGCGTGGACGACTTTCTCGCCGAGGCGACGCCGGAAGACAAGATGGCGCTGATCAAGAAGGAGCAGGCGGGCGGCAAGCTGGTCGCGATGACCGGCGACGGCACCAACGACGCCCCCGCGCTCGCGCAGGCCGACGTCGGCGTGGCCATGAACACCGGCACCTCGGCCGCCAAGGAGGCCGGGAACATGGTGGACCTGGACTCCAACCCGACCAAGCTCATCGAGATCGTGGAGATCGGCAAGCAGCTGCTGATCACCCGGGGCGCGCTGACCACCTTCTCCATCACCAACGACGTGGCCAAGTACTTCGCCATCATCCCGGCCATGTTCTCGGCCGTGATCCCCGGCCTGGCCAAGCTCAACATCTTGCACCTAGCCACCCCGGAGTCGGCGATCACCTCGGCGATCATCTTCAACGCGCTGATCATCGTGGCGCTGATCCCGCTGGCGCTGCGCGGCGTGCGCTACCGCCCGGCCTCTTCGCAGTCGATGCTCCGCAGGAACCTGGTGATCTACGGCATCGGCGGCCTGATCATCCCGTTCATCGGCATCTGGGGCATCGACCTGATCATCCAGCACATCCCCGGATTTGGAAAGTGACCGGCATGAACCGCCTTCCCGTCATCGTCAGGCAGCACATCGCGGCGTTCCGCACCCTGCTGGTGTTCACCGTGGTCTGCGGGTTCATCTACCCCTTCGTCATACTGGGCATCTCTCAGGTGGCCTTCCACAACCAGGCCAACGGCTCGATGGTGAGTTACAACGGTCACGTGGTGGGATCCAGCCTGCTGTGCCAGGAGTTCCTGAACGCCAAGGGCAACCCGCTGCCGCAGTACTTCCAGCCGCGGCCGTCATTTGCGATCCCCTCCCCCGCACCCAAGGGCGACTACGGCTGTGACCCCACGTACTCGTCGGCATCCAACCTGGGGCCCACCAACCCGATCCTGGTCCAGGACATCAAGCAGCGGCAGCAGGAGATCGCCGCGTTCGACCATGTCCCGGTCTCGGAGATCCCGGCGGACGCGGTAACCGCGTCCGGGTCCGGGCTTGACCCGGACATCTCGCCAGCGAACGCGGCCATCCAGGTCGACCGGGTGGCCGCGGCGCGGCACCTGCCGGTGTCCGTGGTCCGCGCGCTGGTGGCCAAGTACACCCAGGGCCGGGTGCTCGGCTTCCTCGGCGAGCCGCGGGTGGACGTGCTCAACCTGAACATCGCCCTCGACCAGCTGTCCGCAAAGTCAGGTAGCTGAGCCGCCCATGGCTGAGCTCGCCTCGGAGCCCCGGCCGGGAGATCCCCGGCCGGGACCCGAGGGCCTGAATTACCCGAACGGCATCCTCATCGTCGAGGACGAGGCCGACCTGGTCCGCGCGCTGCGGATCAACCTGCGGGCCAGGCAGTACGAGGTGCTGACCGCGGGCACCGGCCGGGAGGCGCTGGCCCTAGCCGCGAGCCACCCGCCGGACGCGATCATCCTCGACCTGGGCCTGCCCGACATCGACGGCACCGAGGTGATCGTCGAACTGCGCCGGTGGTACCACGCGCCGATCATCGTGCTGTCCGGCCGGACCAGTCCCGGCGACAAGATCGGCGCGCTGGACGTCGGCGCCGACGACTACGTGACCAAGCCGTTCGCGATGGCCGAGCTGCTCGCCCGGCTACGCGCCGTGCTGCGCCGCGACGAACGCGAGGCCAACCACAACCAGCCGCGCCAGGCTGTGGTCGGCCAGTGGCTGGTGGATCTCACCGCGCACCAGGTCAGTCGCGCGACCGCGAGTGCGGGTGCGGCCGCGGGCGCGTCCGGGGAGGGACCCGCAGAGGGGGAGACGCTCCGGCTCACCCCCACCGAGTGGCGGATCCTGGAGATCCTGCTGCGCCGCCCGGGCCAGCTCGTCGGGTCGGCGCAGATCCTGACCGGAGTCTGGGGACCCGGCTTCCAGCAGCGCACCAACTATCTCCGCTTTCACATGGCTCGTCTGCGGCGAAAGCTGGAAGACAACCCGGCGCGTCC
>JBKQQQ010000600.1:0-3008 GCA_052144275.1 Streptosporangiaceae bacterium | reverse complement strand
GCCTTGGCCGTGCCGGCGGCAGCGATAATGAACATGTCGGGATTCCTCCTAAGGGTTGTCCGACAAAAGGTCCCGGCCGCGTGCTGCGAACACCTGGCCGGGACCGCCTTGGCTAGCCGGTGAGACCTGTGAAGGCCACCTCCTGCCTACGCTGGGTGAGGGCACGTTCGGATCTCATGGAGCCTTCTCCTCTGGCTGTAAATCCGCTAGCCACTCAGTGAGGATAAACACACCCAAGTTCCATACTCAACGCGAACAGGGCAAAATCGCCCTATTTACGGCGAAAACATTCATAACCGAGCGTACCGATACGGTTATATACCGCATACGGGAGCACGCGTCTAAATGAATATCTTGTCCGTCACGTCGGCGCCGGTGATGATCACCGGGCGCAGCTCGTGACCGTAGATCGTCTCGGTCGTCCTCGAACTGTAATGCCCGGTCAGCCGGGCAATCTCCGCGACCGCGACACCCGATTCGGACATGACCGAGACGAACATGTGCCGCAATTCCCGCGGCGCCCACACGCCCTCGATAGCCGCCTTTTGCACCGGGCCCGGTCGGCGATGGCATCGACCTTGCCCGCGAGGCGTGCGCGGGAGCGGTCATGCTGTTCGGCAGTGCTCCACTTGACGCTGAGGATGTGGGCGAGCCCGCGGTCCCGGGCCTGCAGGGCCATGAACAGCACCCGGGGTCGGGTCTCCCATGCTGCGTCAAGAGCTGCGGCCCGTGATTCGCCTGTAGTGGTGTGCGATTTGATCTCGTGTCTCTTGCGCTCCGAACGTTCCTGCGAACTCGTCTGTGCTGTGCTCCACCGCTGCATCGAGCGGATTGTTGAGCCAGAGGCTGAAGAGCCGACGTTGGGCGGCAGTGACCGTGCGGGTATGCGTCGCGGTACGTTCAAGCAGACTTTCGGTGGCGCCGACGAGAAGGCCGGGCTCGGTGATGACGTTGGCGATGCTGTGCGGCGGTAGCTGGTCGAGTTTGTAGGTATCACCGGTAAGGATCATCTCGCGTGCCTTGCTGAGGCCGACGAAACCGGGCAGCAGGGCCGCGTCTATGACGGACGGCACTCCGACCTTGATCTCGGGCAGCCCGAAGGCTGCCGTCGTGGTGACCACGCGGAGGTCGCAGGCAAGGGCCAGTTCGAACGCTCCGCCCAGGCAGTATCCGCTGACCGCGGCGACGGTGACGACCGGCGACCGCCGGATGGCTTGCATGATCTCGGCGAGCTGGCCGATGAATGTCTTCGCGCCTGCACAGTCCATACCGACGAACGTCTCAATGTTCATCCCCACACTGAACGCCGCCGACCCGGCGCCCGTGAAGACGAGACCCATGACGCCTGGATCGAGATTCACGATGATGTCCCGGAGTCCAGGCAGGTCTTCGGCATGCAGCACGTTCAGCTTGTCGGGACGGTCGAAGGTGACCCACATGAAGGGCCCGTGACGATCAACTGCGATGTATCTCATAAGCTACTCCGATCCGCGGCCGTCGCGGAGCCGACGTCGCTGACGGCCCCGCCGGGGATTTTCCACTCGCGGTGGGCGCCCCCTGGGACCTGTGCCCGCGGCAGCATCCAGGCGCGGCATCAGCCTGTTACCCGGGCGACTGTTTCCACATCGCGGCGGAGCTCGTGCCGGTAGATCGAACCTTCGCCGCACCCAGGCCGCTCGGCCCTGATTTCGCGCCTGGCCGCTGAGACGGGCCCCTCCTGTCCCTGCCGAGGCTAGACCTTCGGCGCGGCCGGATCGTTCTCATCGCCGACGAAGTGGATGTCGAACGGCTTGTTGGTGATGAACAGGAACGTGCAGTCCTCCTCCTGGGTCGCGCCGTGCTCCATGATCCCGCCTTCGGGGAACCACACGAAGCTCCCGGCCGGGTACTGACCCTGGTGGGTGCTGAGGGTGCCTTCGAGGACGTAGACGCCATGGGCGCAGGGGTGGCTGTGCCACGGGTTGGTGAAGCCCGCTCGGTAGACCATCTTGAGGATCATCATTCCGGTATCCGGGTCGCTCATCAGTGGAACGTGCTCCAGGTTCGCCCCGATATACGCGACGGGGAACAGCTCCCAAGTGGCGGTGTTGGTGTCGACGACGGTCAACTCGACGGGTTTCATAGCTTCGGTCACGGTGGCTCCAGTCGGTGGCGTGGTCGCGGCTAGTGGATATCCTGCCCAGCGGGATCCGGAAATATGGATGCCCTGCGGATCACCGGGTCCGGGAGCAGCCGCCGGGGATTCCAGATCAGTCGCCGCTTTGCGCCTGGGATAACTCACGTCGTGGTGGAGATGAAGATCCGGTCCATCACGTCGGCGCCGGTGGTGATGACCGGGCGGAGCTCGTGCCGGTAGATGGTATCGGTCGTCCTCGAGCTGGCGTGTCCGGCCAGCCGGGCGATCTCCTCCACGGCCACTCCCGATTCGGACATGACCGAGACGAACGTGTGCCGTAGTTCCCTGGGGCGCCGCGGCGAGCAGCGCCGCGGCCGCTGGCACGTGACACGACTAAGGTTGGCTCACATGGCAGGCAGACGGGATCCTGACTCCGCCATCTTCCTTAGCTCCCGATCGTCCAGCTCGCGGCCACCGCGTCTAGGGCGGCCCTCCGAGCCGTCACTCCGTGATGGCTTCGCCAGCCCAGACCCAGCGTCCACCCACCAGGAAATTGGCGGCTGCCACGAAGACGGGGGAAATCAGGCGCCGGCGGGCTGGGCGGCGCTGGTGTAGTGGTCCGGCCGATAATTCAGGCAGCACGAGACGACATCGCCGCCGCAGCGGCGCATCAGGAACTTGGCCGCGACCATGACGTGGCGATCACAGTAACGAGCATGAAGGAGGCCAATGAATGACACGGCTACCAGAATCTACTGCACGTCTTTACGGCAAGGTTTTTGATGAGATAGCGGCTGAGTACGACCGCCACCGTCCGGCTTATCCTGACGAACTCGTCGACCAAGCTTGCCGGGTCGCAGGGATCGGGAGCGGTGATCATGTGCTTGAGGTC
>JBKQQQ010000599.1:0-2578 GCA_052144275.1 Streptosporangiaceae bacterium | reverse complement strand
CGCAGTCCGCGCAGGTGCGTGATGTCCAGGCCGGGTCGACGTAGACCACCGGCACCCCGGCGCGGCGCGCCTTGTAGCCGATGAACGACCCGAGCTGGGCGAACGCCCACGAGCTGAGCGTGACCCGCTGGGGCTTGCGGAGCCGTGCCCTCTCCCGGATGCCGCCGAGGTCTTCCAGGGCGATGCCGCGTGAGGTGCGTTCAGCCTCGGTCACGATCTTCTTCGCGATGCAGTGGTTGACGTCCCGGGCGAACCGGGCTTCCTTCCGGCGGCGTCTGGCGAGCAGCCGCCGCGCGCTCGCAGTGTGCCTGGCCTGGAGCTTGCGCCGCAGGTCACGCTGCCGCCTGCGGTAGCGGTTCAGCTTGCGGCCGGCCATGATCTGACCGTCGCTGGTGGTGGCGATGTTGACGATGCCGAGGTCGATGCCGAGGAACCCGGACGGCTCGTACTGCCCGGTCTCGGGCACATCGCAGGTGGCGATCAGGACCCACTTGCCGTCCCGGTGCAGCAGGTCTGACTCGCCCTGCCGGTATAGGATCAGCGTCTCAAGCGCGTCCGGGGAGCAGGCGAACGGGATGCCCCGCAGGCGCCCGGCCGTGGTCCAGATGCTCACAGTAGAGGTGCCGAGTTGCCAGGACAGGCACCGGTCGTCGAACGGCTGCGCGGCGTCCGGACGGAACCTGACCGGCCCGGACTCGGCTTTCACCCGCCGTTTAGAGCCCGGCCCGCCGAGGTTCCCTGCCCGGATGTTCGCCTTCAGCGCGGCGTAGGCGCCGCAGGTCTTCTTGATCACGTGCTGGGCAGCCTGCGCACCCAGTCCCCGGGATTTGAGCTCGCGGTAGGTATGCCGCCGCAGCGCGTACTCGCGGAACACGCGGTGATCGAACGCTACGGCCGACACCCAGCAGGCGGCCTCGTTGACCGTGCGCAGGGTCGCCTCCAGCGCGGATGCCTGCTCAGCGTCCGGCAGGAGCCTGACTTGCACGACGACCTTCACGAGAATGACCATAGCATTGACCTATGTCACCACGCTGGGAACGAAACGCCGACGTACGCAGGGGCAGGACCGTTGTCTACAGCCTTCACGTTCACTTGGTCTTCACGCCGAAGTACCGGCGCGGCCCGTTCACTAGCGAGATCCTGCGCCGCTGTGAGGAGATCATGCGGGACGTGTGTGCGGACTTCGGCGCCGAACTGCGCGAGTTCAACGGCGAGGCCGATCACGTCCGCCTGCTCGTGCACTACCCGCCCCGGGTTGCCCTGTCCCGCCTGGTCGGCTCTCTCAAGGGCGTCTCCGCCCGGCGGCTGCGACAGGAGTTCCCCGGGCACATCCGCAGATACCTATGGGGTGAGCATTTCTGGTCCCCGTCCTACTTCGCCGCATCCTGCGGCGGCGCGCCGCTGGCGATCATCAAGGAGTACATCGAGCAGCAAACACGACCGGCATAACGAGGCGGACGCGATTCCTCCCGGGCCTGAAGGCCCGGGGTTCCTCGCTAAATACTGCTGAAATGTCAACAAAAGTCGCATCTGAGACCGGTGATACCAGGTCAGGCGGGCACAGGCCGGGCGTTTTTTATCGCCGGCCGAGGTAGCGTCAGGGTATGCGACTTGGGGTGCTGGATGTGGGGTCGAACACGGTGCACTTGCTCGTGGTGGATGCCTACCGGGGGGCGCGGCCCATGCCTGCCTTCTCGCATAAAGCCGAACTCAGGCTCGCGGCTCACCTGGAGAACGGGAACTCGCTGTCCGGGCCGGGTGAGAGGAACCTGCGCGCGGTCGTCGAAGAGGCCCTGCGCATCGCGGAGGACAAGGGGGTCGAGGACATCATCGCGTTCGCGACCTCGGCCGTCCGGGAGGCCGTGAACGGCGAGCAGGTCCTGGCCAGGATCCGCGAGCATACCGGTGCGCAGATCAACGTGATGACCGGCCACGAGGAAGCGCGCCTCACGTTCCTGGCCGCCCGGCGCTGGTTCGGCTGGTCCTCCGGGCGGCTGCTGATGATCGACATCGGCGGCGGCTCGCTCGAGGTGGCGACGGGAATCGACGAGGAGCCGGACGCGATGGCGTCGCTGCCGCTCGGCGCCGGGCGGCTCACCAGGGACTGGCTCAGCACCGACCCGCCCTCGCCGCAGGAGGTGCGCCGCCTGCGCAAGCACGTGCGGGCCGAGATCGCCAGGGAAATGGGGGGCATGCTGCGGCAGGGTCCCCCCGATCATGTGGTGGGAACCTCGAAGACCTTCCGGCAGCTGGCCAGGATCGCGGGTGCGGCTCCGTCCAGTGAGGGCCCCTACGCCAAGCGCGCCCTGCGGCACTCCGATGTAGCGGCCCTCGCCGAACGGCTGCCGGCGATGAGCCAGGGCGAACGGGCCAAGCTGCCCGGCGTTTCCGCCGGGCGGGTGGCGCAGCTGCCGGCCGGCGCCATCGTGGCCGACGCCATCCTCGACCTGCTGGACGTCGATCAGCTCGAGCTGTGCCCGTGGGCCCTGCGCGAGGGTGTCATCCTGCGGCGCCTCGATATGCTCGCGCAGGGCCTGGGCGGGTTAACTCCAGCTGTACGGCAGGCCTAAGTTGTCGC
>JBKQQQ010000598.1:0-9133 GCA_052144275.1 Streptosporangiaceae bacterium | reverse complement strand
GGTACGGATGGGGCGCGATGTCGGCCAGTTTCCGCGATTGCGAGCCGGGGCGGCGGGGCGAAGGCCGCCCGGGAGCGACGAGGCGAAGGCAACCCGGGGGCGGCGGCGCCGCGGAACAGGGGCGACGGGGCCACAGAACAGGGGCCGTCCCCGAAAGGTGCGGGTATTTGAAAACGGGAGCAATGAGGTAGCGTCGAAAGGGTGGGCGCTACGGGAGAGTTCGTACGGGATACCAGGTACCTGGACACGCGGTTTACGGCCGACGGGCGGGAGGGCACAATCCCGGCCGAGGCGGGGCGGTACCGGCTGGTGGTGGCGCGGGCATGCCCGTGGGCCAACCGGACCATGATCGTGCGGCGACTGCTCGGGCTGGAGCCCGCGCTGTCGATGGGGATCTGCGGGCCTGAGCACGACTGGCGGAGCTGGACGTTCGACCTGGACCCGGGCGAGGTCGACCCGGTGCTCGGCATCCACTGGCTGCGGGAGGCCTACGAGAAGGCGGTGCCCGGCTACGACCGGGGCGTCACCGTCCCGGCCGTCGTGGAGGTCGCCTCGGGTGCGGTGGTGACCGCCGACTACCGGCAGATCACCCTGGACCTGGAGCACGAGTGGACGGCGTTCCACCGGCCGGGCGCGCCCGAGTTGTACCCGGACAAGCTGTGCGACGAGATCGAGGAGATCAGCGCCGGGGTCTACGAGGACGTGAACAACGGCGTGTACAGGTGCGGGTTCGCCAGCACGCAAGACGCCTACGAAGACGCCTACGGCAAGCTGTTCGCCCGGCTCGACGCCCTGTCCGAACGGCTCGCGACCCGCCGCTACCTGGCCGGGGACACGATCACCGAGGCGGACGTCCGGCTATGGCCCACGCTGGTCAGGTTCGACGCCGTCTATCACGGCCACTTCAAGTGCAACCGGAACAAGCTCACCGAGATGCCGGTGCTCTGGGCGTACGCGCGCGACTTGTACCAGACGCCCGGCTTCGGCGACACGATCGACTTCACCCAGACCAAGGAGCACTACTACCGGGTGCACACCGGCCTGAACCCGTCCAAGATCGTCCCGGCCGGCCCTGATCTATCCGGCTGGCTCACCCCGCACCGGCGCGAGGAACTCGGCGGGCGGCCGTTCGGCGACGGAACGCCGCCGGGTCCGCCGCCGCCCGCGGAGCGGGTGACGGACGGACCCGGCAGTTAGGCCGCGGGCCGCGCAGGGTTTCGGCTCGCGTAGGGCTCGGTCAACCAGGGCTCGGTCAACCAGGGCTCGGTCCCGATCAGCGCTCAGTCCGATAAGCGCTCGGTCAAATCGGGCTCGGTTGATCAGCCCCAGCAGGCCCCGGGCGGCGTGAGGGTGGCCACGCCGAACTGCTGGGCCGCCTGGTTCTGGTACAGGGCGTAGGTGCGGCCGTTGGCCGCTACGGTGACGCTGCCGAAATACTCCACGACGCTGTTATCGGTGGGAATTGCGGTGCTCGCCAGGACCTGGCCAGTGGCCGGGTTCGCGCAGGCGAGCTTCTGCGAGCCGCCGATCCACACGGCGCCGCCGCTGAAGGTGGGCACCGAATCCAGGCCGGCCCCGGCGCCCTGGCTGACGCGGATGACCTGGGACAGGTCGCCGTTCGGGGCGAACCAGACCCACTCGGACATGGCGATGCCGACCGTGCCCCAGACGCCGCCTGAGGTCGCGACCAGGTTCCCTCCGGTGCTGCCGAGGTCCGCTATGGCGGACGAGCCCAGCAGCGCGCCGGTAGCGGGGTTATAGGACAGCAGCTCGAAGGTGCCCGTGCCGACGTACAGCTTCCCGCCAGGCGCCACGGCCAGCGAGCTGACCGGCCCGGATGTGGCGATCCGCTTGATCACCTGGTGCGTCTGCGGGTTCACCACCGCGACGGAACTGCCCGCGGCGACGTACAGGTCACCGTCGGGCCCGCTGGCCAGCACGCCCTGCGGCGCGCTCGACACCTGACCGCCGGCCGGCACCGTGACCGTCCCGGCCGGGGCCAGCGTCTTGCCGTTGTAGCCGGTCAGCGCCACGTTGCTGCCGCTGTACGACGACAGCACCCAGACGGTGTTCCCGGTGACGACCGGGCGGTTCGGGAGGCCGGGGATCGGCGAGGTGTACGGCACCTGGGTCACGACGTTCCCGGTGACCGGGTTGATCCGGTCCAGGAAGCCCTGGGAGATGGCATAGAGCGACCCGGATCCGGCGGTCAGCGAGGCCTGGGTGAACGACTGGCGGTTGATCAGCTCCGCGCCCCACATGCCGGACGCGATCGGCTCCGGCGGCCAGGTGGGCTCGGTCGATGCCGACGGCTGCGACGGCGTCGCCGAGGTCGCCGGGGTCGACACCGAGGCCGACGAGGTCGGCATCTCGTCCCCCGGCGAGGTGGCGTGGCTGTGGCGGGAGGCCATCGCGGTCGCGATGCCCGCGCTGGCCCCGGCCACGACGACCACGCTGGCCGCGGCTAGCACCGGCGCCCAGCCGCGCCCCCGCCCCAGATTGCCCAGCCCCAGGCCGCGCCGCACGCGCGGCTCGCGGTGCCCGCCACGAGCCTGCCCGGCCTCGTTGACCAGCCGGAACGCGACGTCTTCCACGGTCACCCCGCGCGGGGGCTCGGGCGTGACCCGGTGCAGCATCTCCGCTAGCTGCCGTTCCTCGGTGTTCACGACGCCACACCTCCGGTCATGAGCTCAGCCAGCCCGGGCGCGTCTCGCAGCCGGGCCAGCGCCTTCGACGCGTGCGATTTCACCGCGCCCACCGAGCAGCCCATCGCCACCGCGGTCTGCGCCTCCGTCTGATCAGCGAAATAGCGGAGCACGACCACGGCCCGCTGCCTGGCCGGCAGCCGGTCCAGCGCCGCGATCAGCGCCTGACGGGCGTCAACCTGCGCGAACACGTCCCCGTAGGCGTGCTCGGGCAGCCGCCCGGTGGCGATCTCGCCGGTCCAGCGCCGCTGCCGCCAGCGCAGGAACGTGTTCACCATGATCTTCCGCACGTAGAGTTCCGGCGCGTCCTGCCTGGTCAAGGTGGCCCACCGGGGCCAAGCCGCGGCCAGCGCGGTCTGCACGAGGTCCTCGGCGCTCGGCCAGTCGCCGGTCAGCAGCCAGCCGGACCGCAGCAGTGCGCTCGACCGGGCCTCGACGAAATCACGGAACCCATCCGGTTCAGACGGGTGACCATCCACGGGCAACACCTCCACCGAAGCCAGCACCTTAAAAACCCTCCACAACCACAGCGAGCGCCCACGGGCCGGGCCGGTGAGCGTACGGCGGAGCGGGATGGACTCCGGCCCAGCGGCCTCACGTGTATAAGAGCCATCAGCTGGCCGGGATGGTTTACTCCTGGAGCCGATCGAGTTGCCGGGCCGCTCGCTGCTGCCTGGAGGTCGCCCGGTAGGACTGCCGCCGTGCCTCGGCCAGGCGCTGGCGCGCGTCGGCGAGTCCGGCTTCCAGGTGGCGGACGGCCTCTTCCAGGTCGCGTTCGGCCGCGGTGGCGGCTTCGACGTCCTGGTCGGCTTGAGCCAAGGTCCGTTCGGCCTCCATGATCTTCTCCCGGCGGCGCTCCGCCCGCTCGGTTTCGGCCTCAGCCGGCGCCGGGTTTGCGGGCTTGCGAGCCGGGGCCGGGGCCGGAGTGGGGATCGTTCCGGAGAGCGAGTCCAGGCCGAAGCCGGACCAGTGCGCGGCGCGGACCAGGGTGCCCAGGTTCGCGGCCACCTCCGGGTCGGCGATGGCGGCGTCCAGGGTGGCGGTCACCTCCTCGCGCAGCGCCGCGGGCGGCGCGGGCAGCTCCGAGACCCGCAGGGCCGCCCGGGTGAGCTCGTCGACCAGCCGGGCCCGGGCCGCGGTCAGCTCCCTGATCCTGGCGCCATCGGCGGACCCCGCCGCGGCCCGCAGGTCGGCGGCCAGCGCTTCGAGCCGGGACCTGACCTCCGGGTCCGACCGGACCAGGCGGTTCACCACCCACGCCGAACGGGTCGGTTTACGCAGCGCCGTGATCTGCTTGGCCGCGGCCGGCTCCCCCGCGTCGCGGGCGGCGGCGGCGAGTCCGGCGCGGCGCTCGGTGAAGCCGTCCGGGTCGGCCTCGTACAGCTCGGCCACCGCGTCGGCCAGCAGGTCGCTCACAGTGTCGCCCGCTCGCCTGCCGGGCGCCTTGAGGCGCCGCCTTCCCTCGTCGCTCGTCCCTCGCTCCTCAGTCCAGGCGGCACCGCGCCCTTCGGCTCGCTCACCTCAGGCAGAATAGGCGCCATGACGAGCATCGTGCCATCGGGACAGGGCCACCTGCTGACCGCGCGCGGGAACGTGATGGCGTTCAAGGCCGTCGCGGACCAGACCGGCGGCGACTTCTCGCTCATGGAGCGCACCGTGCCGCCGGGCGCCCGTACCCCGCCACCGCACCGGCACGTGAACTGCTCGGAGGCGTTCTTCGTGCTGGACGGGACGATCACCTTCCGGCTGGACGACGCCGAGCTGACCGGCGGCGCCGGGGACTTCCTGCTGGTGCCACGGGGAGCGGCGCACACGTTCGGGAACTCCAGCGATTCGCCGGCCCGGCTGCTGGTCCTGCACGCTCCGGCTATGGATGCCTATTTCGAAGAACTGCACAAGCTCTGGGCCGACAGTGAACCGCCGTCGCGGGAGACCGAACTCGAGCTGATGAGCAGGTACGGCATGGAGCCCGGCTAGACGCCCGGCTGAAAATGTCAGAGGGCCGACGTAGGGTGAGGAACTATGCCGCCTACCGCACCTGTTGAGGTCAGCCCGGACACACTCGAGCAGTACCGCCGGGAGCTGACCGGCTACTGCTACCGCATGCTGGGGTCGGGGTTCGAAGCCGACGACGCCGTACAGGAGACGATGCTGCGGGCCTGGCGCGCGGCCGACGGGTTCGAGGGCCGGTCGAGCGTGCGGTCATGGCTGTACCGGATCGCCACCAACATCTGCCTGGACATGCTCCGCGGGCGGCAGCGGCGGGCGCTGCCGATCGACCTCGGGCCGGCCTCGCCGCCGGTCGAGGCGCTGCTCGGCGGGTTTCACCCGGACGACATCTGGATCTCCCCGATCGCCGACGACAAGGCGGTACCCGAGCATGGCGACCCGGCCGAGATCGCGGTAGCGCGGGACACGATCAGGCTGGCGTTCATCACCGCGCTGCAGCACCTGCCGGCTAGGCAGCGGGCCGCGCTGATCCTGTGCGAGGTGCTGCGGATGCCTGCGACGGAGGCCGCGGCCACCCTGGGCACCAGCGTGCCTGCCGTGAACAGCGCGCTGCAGCGGGCCCGGGCCACGCTGGCCGCGCTGCCCGAGGAGCAGCGGCCGACCTCGGTGGACGCAGACCAGAGCGAGCTGCTGGCCAAGTACGTCGACGCGTTCCAGCGCTACGACATGGAACAGCTGGTCACGCTGCTGCACGACGACGCGCTGATGACGATGCCGCCATTCGCCATGTGGATCAGGGGCGCGGAGAACGTCTGCCGCTGGATGACCCAGCCGACGCCGAGCCAGTGCGCGGGCTCGATCCTGGTTCCGGTGGGCTGGGTCAACGGCGTCCAGGCGTGGGGGCAGTACAAGCCGGACCCCAACGGCGGCTACCAGCCGTGGGCGCTGCAGGTGCACGAGGTGTCCGGCGGCCGGATCAGCCGCCTGACCTTCTTCCTGGACGCCGAGCGGATTTTCCCCGCGTTCGGGCTGCCGCCGCACCTAAGCTAAGCCGGGTGAGCACCGATACTCCCGGTTTCTCCGGCGTCGGGCAGCCCGGGTTCGTAGCCCGTTACGGGCTGGCAGAGCATGGGCTGGCAGGGCACGAGCTGGCTGCGGCTGAGCGCGAGGCCATGGCGGAGCAGGTCGCGGCCCGGATCCGCGAGCTTGGACTGCGGACCGTCCGGCTGGCGGTTGTCGACCAGCACGGGGTGCCGCGTGGCAAGATGCTGTCCCCCGACGCCGCCATCGCCGCGATGTCCGACGGACTCGACTTCTCCGGCGCCATCTACAGCCTGGACACCGGTAACCAGGTGTTCGTGCCCGCGTTCGCCCGCGGCGGCGGCTTCGGCATCGCGGAGTTCACCGGGTTCCCCGACGTGGTGGTCGTGCCCGACCCGGCCACCTTCCGGGTGCTGCCGTGGGCGGACCGGACCGGCTGGATGCTGTGCGACGTCTACTTCGGCAACGGGCAGCCGGTGCCGCTCGACGGCCGCGGCCTGCTCCGCCGGATGCTTTCTGACCTGGCGGCGGCCGGATACGACTACCTGGCCGGCCTTGAGGTCGAGTTCTCCGTCGTCATCCGCTCGCCGGAAGAGCTGGCGCCGGAGAACGCCGGCTTCACGCCGCCACCGCCGCCGGTCAGCGTGTTCGAGCGGGGCTATCAGTTCCTGTCCGAGGTGCGGCTGGACGGCATGGGCGACACGCTGGAGGCGGTGCGGGACGCGCTGTGCGACGTAGGCTTGCCGCCGCGGTCGATCGAGGACGAGTGGGGTCCAGGCCAGCTCGAGTTCAGCTTCGCCCCCATTGCCGGGCTGGCCGCGGCCGACGCCGCGGTGCTGTTCCGGTCGGCGGTCAAGCAGGTCTGCCAGCGGCGCGGGCTGCTGGCCACGTTCATGTGCCGGCCCGCGCTGCCGAACTTCTTCTCCTCCGGCTGGCACCTGCACCAGTCACTGCTGTCCCGCGCGGACGGCTCGAACGCGTTCGCCAGCGTTTCCGAGGCGCTGTCCGGGGTCGGCCGGCAGTACGTGGCCGGGCTGCTCGAGCACACCATGCCGATGACCGTATTCGCGGCGCCGACGGTCAACGGCTACAAGCGGTTCCGGCCCTACTCGTTCGCCCCCGACCGGGTGTGCTGGGCGATCGAGAACCGCGGCGCGCTGGTCCGGGTCCAGGGCTCGCCCGGCGACACCAGCAGCCACGTGGAGATGCGGCTCGGCGAGCCGGCCGCGAACCCGTACTTCTACCTGGCGTCGAACATCGCGGCGGGCCTGGACGGCATCCGGCGTGGCGTAGAGCCACCGCCGCCGGCCGAAGCCGACCCGTACGCGATCGAGGCGCCTCCGTTGCCGGCGTCGCTGGCCCAGGCGGTGGACGCACTCGACGCGGACGCGTTCTACCGGAAGGCGTTCGGCGACACGCTGGTCTCCTACCTGGTCATGATGAAGCGCTTCGAGATCGCGCGGTACTCCGACGCGCTGGCCGAACTCCCCATGCCCGACGGCCAGGACGTCAGCGACTGGGAGATGCGCGAGTACTTCGAGTTCTTCTGAGCCTTTGTTATCTGGTGTCCACTGTTATCTGGTGTCTGTTATCTGGTGTCCACGGAGTACCAGGTGGTCGGGTCGGCCGGGGTCTTCGGGTCGGGCTGGAAGTCGTAGCGCAGGCCGCCGTCCCGGGCCAGGGCGATGAGGGTGGCCGACGTGCTCCCCCACACCCGGCCGTCGGGTAGCTCGCGGCGGACGAGGATCGCGCCGGGTTCGGTGGCGGCCAGGCCGTCACCTCCGGCCAGGGTGAGCCAGTCCGCCCAGGCGTCCTTGAGGGTGGCCGCCGGGGCGCCGGACGGCCTCCGGGCGGCGAACTTCGGGCCGAAGCGCCGTGCCTTCTCGTCGGCGGGCTTCTGCCGGCTGTCGCTGGGGGGCGGGTACATGTGGCCGGCGTTGGTCAGCACGTGGGTGGCCGGGGTGAGCTCGGTGAGCTCGGCGTTCCTGCCGTCCCAGCCCAGCAGCAGCACCGCGGGGAAAGGGTTCAGGTCGGCGCAGACCAGGTAGAACGGGTCGTAGCTGGCCAGGGTGTCCGGGTCTTCGCGCAGTTGTTTGAGGGCCGCGCGTCCCTCGGCCGCGGCGCGCAGCGGGAGCTCGCCCCGGGAGCGGCGGCGGGCCGGCGGGGCGAACTCGCCCCGGCCGTTCAGGATGCAGCTGACCCGCGACAGCTCCGGGTACACCGCGAGCCAGGTCCCGCCGGCCTGCTCGTCACGCCCGCCGATCAGCGGTGATCCCGGCCAGTGCCGGGCCGGCGGCTGCCACGGGCGGCCGGTGAACTCGTCCCTGATGCCGAGCAAGAGCAGCGGCACCTGGTCTTCCGGCGCCAGGCTGACCACGACCGTACACATCGCTTCCGAGTCTGCCATGCGCCGAGACGTGAACCTCGGCCCGTTTGGCTGAAATAGGCTGTAGACGGGACCGGACGTGCAGCCGGACACCTGGTGCCGCCGTCGGCCTCGCGGTGAGGAGGAACGATGAGAGACGAGCCGGATCTGGCCAGGCTGCTGTCCCGGACGCTGTGGCCGCGACCGCGGCGCCGGCCCAAGCGCAGGCCGTGGGACGAGGTGCCGGACAAGCCAGGCAAGGCATGGGATGAGGTGCCTGAGAAGCCGGGCCGGTCCTGGGACGAGGCGCCCGAGCACGGCAGATAGGTAGGCCTGGCCGTCCGAGTTGGAGGCACCATGAGGGACCTGGTCGACCTGCTGTACCGCGCGGACTGGACGCGGCTGAGCCTGACCGCCGAGGTGAGCATCACGCGGGACCGCGACCTGTGGCGGAGCCGGTTCGCCGGCTGGCCGCCGCGGCCGTGGAGCGGAGGGCAGTTCGGCCCGTGGGGCGCGCCGTGGTTCGGGCCGTGGTTCGGGCCGCCGCGGGGGCTGGCGGACGAGGATCCTTCCGTGCCGTGGCAATCGTGGGAGTCACCGGACGAGGCGGACCCTTGGGCGCTGCGGACCGACGGGCGCGAGTGGGAGCTGGCCACCGAGGTGCTTGGCACCGAATCGAGGCGGTTCACGCTGCTGATCGCGCCCGGCGGGCGGTACCGCGAGCAGGGCGAGAGCCACCTGAGCGGGTGTGACGGGGGGCGGAGCTGGCACGCCGTGCCCGACGACGACGGCAGGTCCGTCGAGGCGGCGGGCGGCGGCTGGACGGTCGAGGCTACGGGCGGCCCAGAGCCGCCGCCAGCGGCGCGGCTGCTCCGGCCGTCGTGGCTGCTCACCGGCTTCACCCTGGAACCAGGCGGCCCGGCGACCGTGAGCGGAAGGGACGTCCTGCGGGTCGTGGCGACGCCACGGCCGGGCACCGAGACCCGGCGCGTGGTGAGGCGCCGCCCGCTGGACCGGGTGGAGGTCGCCGTGGACGCCGAGCTCGGCATCCTGCTGCGCTGCGAGGAGATTC
>JBKQQQ010000597.1:0-3886 GCA_052144275.1 Streptosporangiaceae bacterium | reverse complement strand
CGCCCGGCCGCGTCGAACAGGGCGAGGCCCTCGGCGGCCGGCATGAAGCCCGTCGCCGCCTCCGCTGCGCTGAGCAACTCAGCATTCATCTCGGTCATCTCAGTCAAGATAGGCCAGGACGGCCAGTAACCGGGTGCGGGGCCGGTGAGGGAGAGCCTGCCGTTCCGGGTACTGACAGGACCTCCCGGCACGGCCGGGCCGGAACATACCCTCGAAGTCATGGACAACCGGAACGAGATCCGCGACTTCCTGACCTCACGGCGGGCCAGGATCACCCCGGAGCAGGCGGGCCTGCCCGCCTCTTCCTGGACCCCAGCGCGCCGCAGTTCTACCTCGACTGGGAACGCCAGGCCCAGGACACTGTGGCCATCCTGCGGTCCGAGGCCGGGCGCAACCCGCACGACAGGGCGCTGTCCGGGCTGATCGGGGAGCTGTCGACGCGCAGCGAGATCTTCCGCACCTGGTGGGCGGCGCACAACGTGCGCTTCCACCGCACCGGGGTCAAGCGCTTCCATCACCCGGTCGTCGGCGACCTCACCCTGGCGTACGAGGCACTGGACCTAGCCGCGGACGAAGGCCTGCGGGTCTCCGCGTACACCGCTGAGACCGGCTCCGCGTCGGAAGACGCGCTGAACCTCCTCGCCAGCTGGGCGGCTACGCTCGATCAGGCCGGGTCAGCTGCGGGCCAGCCGGGACAGGCGCGCTAGCGCCTCGGCCAGCACCTCGGGGCGCTTGCAGAAGGCGAAGCGGACGTGGCTGCGGGCCAGTTCCTTATGGTCGTAGAAGACCGCGGAGGGGATGGCGACCACGCCCGCGCGCTCGGGCAGGGTGCGGCAGAACTCCATGCCGTCCTGCTCGCCCAGGCCCCGGATGTCGGTGGTGACGAAATAGGTGCCCTGCGGCTCGTACACCTCGAAGCCGATGTCGCGCAGGCCCGGCAGAAACAGATCACGCTGGGCCCGCAGGTCGTCGCGGAGCCTGGCGTAGTACTCGTCGGGCAGGGCGAGCGCCTCGGCCACCGCGTACTGGAACGGGCCGCCGCTGACGTAGGTGAGGAACTGCTTGGCCGTCTTCACCGCGGTCACCAGCTCGGGCGCCGCCTTGACCCAGCCGATCTTCCAGCCGGTGAACGAGAACGTCTTGCCCGCCGAACTGACCGACACCGTCCGCTCGCGCATGCCGGGGAACCCGGCGATCGGCAGGTGCTCGCCGTCGAAGACCAGGTGCTCGTAGACCTCGTCGCTGACCACGAGCAGGTCGCGCTCGACGGCCAGGTTCGCGATCGCGGCGAGCTCGTCACGGGTGAAGACCGAACCGGTCGGGTTGTGCGGGGTATTGAGCAGGATGAGCCTGGTCCGTTCCGTCACCGCCCGGGCCAGTTCGTCGGGGTCGGGGCGGAAGTCCGGCGGCCGCAGCGTGACCGGGACGCGGACGCCGCCCGCCATGGCGATGTTCGCGGCGTAGGAGTCGTAGTAGGGCTCGAACGCGATCACCTCGTCGCCCGGCTCGACCAGGGCGAGCATGGCGGCGGCGATCGCCTCGGTGGCGCCCGCGGTGACCAGCACCTCCTCGGCCGGATCGTAGCGCAGCCGGTAGAACCGCTCGTCGTGCGCGGCGATGGCCTGGCGCAGTTCCGGTATGCCCGGCCCGGGCGGGTACTGGTTGCCGCGGCCGGCCATGATGGCATCGGCGGCGGCCTGGGCCACCACGGGCGGCCCGTCCCGGTCGGGGAACCCCTGACCCAGGTTGATGGATCCGGTCGCGACCGCGCGCGCGGACATCTCGGCGAATATCGTCGTCCCAAGCCCGTCGAGGCGCCGGTTGAGCAGGGGTCGGTTCAGCAGTGGTCGGCTCACCGGCTCATGACATCATGCCGTGGCCCTGGCGCGCACCGGTTAGGCTGCGGATATGCGACTCGCATTGTGCCAGATCCCGGTCAGCTCCCGGCCTTCTGTGAACCTGGAGCGGGTACGGGCCGCCGTGCTGGCGGCCGCGGAGCAGGGTGCTGACCTCGCGGTGTTCCCGGAGGCGACCCAGGTCAGGTTCGGTTCGGACCTGCGCACCGCGGCCGAGCCGCTGGACGGCCCGTTCTGCTCCGGGCTGGCCGCCACGGCGAAGCAGACCGGGGTCGCGCTCGTGGCGGGGGTCTTCGAGCCCGCCCCGGACGGCCGGGTCTACAACACCGCGGTGGCCTGCGACGGAACCGGCGAGCTGGTCGCCTCCTACCGCAAGGTGCACCTGTTCGACGCGTTCGGGCAGCGCGAGTCCGACCTGGTCGCGCCGGGGTCCGCCCCGGTCATCTGCACGCTCGCCGGGGTGCGCACCGGCCTGGCGATCTGTTACGACGTGCGGTTCGGCGAGCTGTCCCGCGCGCTGGCGGTCGCCGGGGCCGAGCTGCTCGTGCTCCCCGCCGCCTGGGCCGCCGGGCTGTTCAAGGAGGAGCACTGGGTCACGCTGGTGCGAGCGCGCGCCATCGAGAACACCATGTGGGTCGCCGCCGTCGGGCAGGTCCCCGACCCGGACGAGCCGCCCACCCGGGCCGCGACCGGAATCGGCCGCAGCATGCTCGTCGACCCGCTGGGCGTGGTCCGGGCTGACCTCGGGCCCGCGCCGGGAGTAACCGTCGCCGAGGTCGACGCCGACCTGATCGGGACCGTCCGGGCCAGCCTGCCCAGCCTCGCTAACCGCCGGGACGACGTGTTCGGCCCGCCGATAGCCCTCACCTGATCGGAGACTGCCAGAAGACAGGCTCCTCGCCGGCCGGCGAGGCGGTGAAGCCGACGCCGGTCAGCGTGCTGCCGGACACGGTCAGGCTGGTGATGGCCTGGATGCCCGCCCCGGTCAGGCCCTGCCCGGACGGCTTGGCCGCGCTCCACGCCGACCCGTTCGGCGACGTCCACACCACCACGTTCTGGTGGCCGGGGGTGCTGCCGTAGGTCCCGGTGGCGGTGAAGGCGCCGCCGGCCGCGGCCAGGGCCGTGACCGACGTCAGGCCCGCGGGAAGCGGGAGCGCCGACTCGGTCCAGGTGGCACCGCCGTCGGACGAGCGGGCCGCGAAGGGCACGGAAACGCCCGTCGTGGTGAGCGCGGTGCCCACGGCGGCCACGGTGCGGCCGGTGCTCGCGACGTGCTGCAGCACGGCCCGGGTGGAACCGGCCGGCAGGGGCAGGTCGGTCTGGCGCCAGCTGCGGCCGTCCGCCGAGGTCCAGGCCGACGGCTGGTCGCCATGCGAGCCCACTGCGACGAAGCCGGCCGAGCCGGCCGCCACGGCCATCATCTGCCGGGTGCCTGCTCCGTCCAGCGCGCCCGCTGTCCCAGCTGAGGGCGCTGTCCCGGCGCGCTGCCAGCCCGTCAGGCCGGCCGACCACCAGGCCGCGGCGACGGTACGGTTGGCGGCGGCCTGTCCGTTCTGCGCCGACCTGATGTTCTGATAGCCGACGATGACGTAGCCCTGGCCGTCCGCGGCCGCCTGCTCGGTGAACAAGCCAGACACGCCGAAGACGGCCTCACTGTCCGCCGCTTGCCAGCTGGTGCCGTTAGCCGAGACGACGACGACCGGATGCTCGGCGGCGCTCGCGGTGACGCCGCCGACCGCGAGCCATCCCAGGTTGCCGTGCGTCACGCTGGTCAGCTGCTGCGACCCCGGCCGGTTGAGCACCGCCGGGGTGGCGCCGGTGGCGCGGGTCCACGAGCTGCCGCCGTCGACCGAGGTCCACGCGGCGGGAAAGCCGTTGGCGCTGCCCACCGCGACCTGCATGCTGGCCTGCGCGGCCAGGCCGTTGACGGCCAGTTCCTCCGCCACGGCACCCGGGATCTTCGCGATATCCACATGATCAGCGGCGTTGGGGCCGACCAGGGTAATCACCGGTCGGCGGCTGTCCTGGCC
>JBKQQQ010000596.1:0-5078 GCA_052144275.1 Streptosporangiaceae bacterium | reverse complement strand
TCCACGATGACGATCTGCCCTGGCCTGAGCTCGCCGAACAGGATCTTCTCGGACAGGCTGTCCTCGATCTCCCGCTGGATCGTGCGCCGCAGCGGCCGGGCCCCGAGCACCGGGTCGTAGCCGCGCTGGGACAGCAGGTCCTTGGCGTCCGGCCGCAGCTCGATGGCCATGTCACGGTCCTTCAGGCGCTCGTCCACCTTGGCGATCATCAGGTCGACGATCCTGAAGATCTCCTCCCGGAGGAGCTGGTGGAAGACGATGATGTCGTCCACGCGGTTCAGGAACTCCGGCCGGAAGTGCTGCTTCAGCTCCTCCTGCACCCGGGACTTCATCCGGTCGTAGGAACCCGTGGACTCACCCTGCCGGGCGAAGCCCACGGTCACGCCCTTGGAGATGTCGCGGGTACCCAGGTTGGTCGTCATGATGATGACCGTGTTCTTGAAGTCGACCATCCGGCCCTGGGCGTCGGTCAGGCGGCCGTCTTCCAGGATCTGCAGCAGCGAGTTGAAGATGTCCGGGTGCGCCTTCTCGATCTCGTCGAACAGGACCACCGAGAACGGCCGCCTGCGGACCTTCTCGGTGAGCTGGCCGCCTTCCTCGTAACCGACGTAGCCGGGCGGGGACCCGAACAGCCGGGACACCGTGTGCTTCTCCATGTACTCGCTCATGTCGAGCTGGATCAGCGAGTCCTCATCGCCGAACAGGAACTCGGCCAGCGTCTTGGACAGCTCCGTCTTGCCGACGCCGGACGGGCCAGCGAAGATGAACGACCCGCCGGGACGCTTCGGGTCCTTCAGGCCGGCCCGGGTCCGCCTGATCGCCTGGGACAGCGCCTTGATGGCGTCGTTCTGGCCGATCACCCGGCGGTGCAGCTCATCCTCCATCCGGAGCAGGCGCTGCGATTCCTCTTCGGTCAGCTTGAACACCGGGATGCCGGTGGCGGTGGCGAGCACCTCAGCGATGAGCTCCTCGTTCACCTCGGCCACGACGTCCATGTCGCCGGCCTTCCACTCCTTCTCCCGGGCCGCCTTCTTGGCCAGCAGCTGCTTCTCGGTGTCCCGCAGCGCGGCGGCCTTCTCGAAGTCCTGCGAGTCGATGGCCGATTCCTTCTCCCGGCGCACCTGGGCGATCTTCTCGTCGTACTCGCGCAGGTCCGGCGGCGCGGTCATGCGGCGAATCCGCATCCGCGAGCCGGCCTCGTCGATCAGGTCGATGGCCTTGTCCGGCAGGAAGCGGTCGCTGATGTAGCGGTCGGCGAGCTGGGCCGAGGCGACCAGCGCGCCGTCCGTGATGGACACGCGGTGGTGAGCCTCGTACCGGTCGCGCAGGCCCTTGAGGATCTCGATCGTGTGCGAGATCGTCGGCTCCGCCACCTGGATGGGCTGGAACCTGCGCTCAAGCGCGGCGTCCTTCTCCAGGTACTTGCGGTACTCATCGAGCGTGGTGGCACCGATGGTCTGCAGCTCGCCGCGGGCCAGCATCGGCTTCAGGATCGAGGCCGCGTCGATGGCCCCCTCGGCGGCACCCGCCCCGACGAGCGTGTGGATCTCGTCGATGAACAGGATGATGTCGCCGCGGGTGCGGATCTCCTTGAGCACCTTCTTGAGCCGCTCTTCGAAGTCACCGCGGTAGCGGGAGCCGGCCACCAGGGCGCCGAGGTCCAGCGTGTACAGCTGCTTGTCCTTGATGGTCTCGGGGACCTCGCCCTTGACGATCTTCTGCGCCAGGCCCTCGACGACCGCCGTCTTGCCCACGCCAGGCGCGCCCACCAGGACCGGGTTGTTCTTGGTCCGGCGGGAGAGCACCTGCATGACGCGCTCGATCTCTTTCTCCCGGCCGATGACCGGATCGAGCTTGCCCTCGCGCGCGCCCTGGGTGAGGTTGCGGCCGAACTGGTCCAGGACCAGGGAGGTCGACGGAGCCGATTCCGCCGCGGTCCCGGCCGACGCGGGCTCCTTGCCCTGGTACCCGTGCAGCAGCTGGATGACCTGCTGACGCACCCGGTTCAGGTCGGCGCCCAGCTTCACCAGCACCTGGGCGGCCACGCCGTCGCCCTCGCGGATGAGGCCGAGCAGGATGTGCTCGGTGCCGATGTAGTTGTGGCCGAGTTGCAGCGCCTCACGCAGCGAAAGCTCAAGCACCTTCTTGGCGCGGGGGGTGAACGGGATGTGCCCGGACGGCGCCTGCTGGCCCTGGCCGATGATCTCCTCGACCTGCTGCCGCACGGCGTCCAGGCTGATCCCCAGCGACTCGAGCGCCTTGGCCGCTACACCTTCGCCCTCATGGATGAGGCCGAGCAGGATGTGCTCGGTGCCGATGTAGTTGTGATTGAGCATCCTGGCTTCTTCTTGCGCCAGGACAACAACCCGCCGCGCTCTGTCGGTAAACCTCTCGAACATGTCGTCGCTCTCCTCACAGCACGGGGGGCGGGATGGGGTCGCGCCATACCTTGCCTTAATCCGCATAGTAGCCGCGTGCCCACGGCCACGCTTAATACGAGTATGCGCCTCGCATAACAAGACGTTCCCTGGACACGAGGCGTTCACCCTCATCAACCCTGTAGATGAGACCCATGTTCCCAGGACAGGCCCGGGTACGCCGCAAGCGAACGGCCGTCCTGGGATGCCCTGGCTGCCCCGTCCGGCGGCCTCCGCCGGAGAAGCTGCCGGAGAAGGCAGCACCACGAACCCCAGAAGCCACCGTCCCGAACCCCAGAAGCTGTCTCCCCGGCCGCTCCGCGCTCCCCAACCGCTCCGCGCTCCCCAACCTCTCCGCGCGAAGCAGGGGCGTCGAGGCTCCCCCGGATAAGCAAACGCACCGTTGGCCCCCGGACGGTCAGTCCGTCCCTCCGGGCCAACGGTGCGATCCGGCCGGCCCCGCCGCCGCCGCGGGAGCTCCTCATCGCAAGAGCTCCGAAGAGCCGGGGCCGATCCGTGCAGTCACCGCTGCTCTGGGAGCCACTCGCCACAATGCCGCCCACCCGGGGGATGATCCCCTGCCCCACCCGCAATGGCGATGAACCCCGGGAGCACGCTAAAACCAGCGAACTCCGGTACGTGCGTACTAGTGCGCGGCTTCGTACTCCGCGACGATGTTGGCGGGAATGCGCCCGCGCTCATTGACCTTGTAACCACGCTGCTTCGCCCACTGCCTGATTTGGGCGCTGCGCTCGCGGCCGGGGCCAGTGCGGGCCCGACGGCGCCTTGCCGGAGCGCTCGCTTTGCGCGCGTGCTCCACATAGTGAGCTAGCTCTTTACGGAGCTTGCCTGCGTTGCCGGAACTCAGGTCGATCTCATACGAGGCGCCATCGAGTCCAAACGTGACGGTCTCGGTGGCCTCGCTCCCATCGAGATCGTCGACGAGAAGCACCTGCACCTTCTGTGCCATGGAAACAGCCCTTCTGACGGAGCAACCTATTTCAGATGCTAAATGTATACCCGATCTCTTGGCGTTGACAATTCCGCAACTTGCGGCGCACTTGTTTTCGTTGTGCGGTCGCCATCGGGCGGCATCTCGGATGCAGTTACTCTGCGTAATCGATGCTGAAGTCGCGCGTTAGCACGGGCTGCTTACAGCAGATCATGAACTACGCCGTTACTGTGATCTGCGGCCAAGCCGTTCGCCCAGTTCGCGCAGTTCTGCGGGTGGGGATAAACCTGGCGGGCCGTGTATTTCAAGGCCTCTGGTCATGTGATCGGCGGCGGGCGTCCCGCTCGGCGCGGCGCTTCGGGGACATCTCCCGGCGCAGCAACATCGCCACGCCGATGAGGAAGGCGACGCAAACCACCAGCGGCGGAGTCAGCGCGGCGAGATCGTTCCACATAGCCGGTTCCTCTCCACAGCCCGAGTCGGACGATGCTCCCGCTGGGCTTGTATCGTCTCGTGCGCAACGCCGGTGCTCATTTTTCCCGTCCCGGTAAGAGTCGCAACAGCATGCGGGTGTTGCCGAGAGTGTTGGGTTTTACCCACCCCAGGTCGAGAAACTCCGCGACGCCCTCGTCATAGGAGCGCAATAGCTCCTGGTACACCTCTGCCGCTACGGGCGTGCCGTTGATCTCCTGGAATCCGTGACGGGCGAAGAAGTTCACCGCGAAAGTCAAGACGAACACCCGGTCCACCCCCACCGCGCGGGCCCGCTGCAGCAGCGCATCGACGATCCCGTGACCGATACCCAGGCCCTGGCAGTCTTCCCGCACCGCGACCGTCCTGATCTCGGCGAGGTCCTCCCACATCACATGCAGCGCGCCGCAGCCCGCCAGGGTCGCGTCATGAGAGAGGTCGGCCACGCAGAACTCCTGGACGTCCTCGTAGAGGGTGACCGGGGCCTTGCTCAGCAGGCGACCAGACTCGACATTCGAGTCGATCAACTTCCTGATCATCGGCACATCGCGGGTGCGTGCGGACCTGATCGTGTAACCCATATCGCCGTCCACGATAGCCGCTGCCGGCGAGCCGGGCCCGAAGCGCCCGCCCGGCCGCCGCGGACGCCCTAGGTAAAACTTCCTCCTAGTCGGTGGCAGCCGACCTTTGATTCCAATATTGTGCATCGCTGTGCGCAAACTGAGCGGAGGGGCCGGCCTGGCCAGCGCAGCCGCCGCGCTTGCCCTGCTTATTACCGGCATCCTGCCGGGCGGCATCAGCGCGGCGCAGACCACCGCGCCAAAGCCGAACCTGACCACCCTGGTGGCCGAGGCACAGCAGCTAGAGTTCCAGATCAACGCGCTGAGCGAGCAGTACGATGGCCTGCGCCTCCAGCTCGTCCGCGCCCAGGCCAACGCGAAGATCGCGGAGAATGCCGCCAGCCGGGGTGCGGCCGCGCTAGCTGTAGGCCAGCAGGCCGTGGCCCAGCTGGCCGCCGCGAACGACATGAGCTCCGGTCTCGACCCGACGCTGGCGGCGCTCACCGCCGGCGACCCGCAGCAGTTCCTCAACCAGGCCTCCGCGATCACCGAGCTCGATCAGTCCAGCGGGGTGAAGGTAAGCACGCTGAGCAACCAGGTGACCCAGGCGCTGCGGGACAAGAAAACTGCCGACCAGCAAATCGCCCAGGTGAACGCGCTCGAAGCCCAGATGAACGC
>JBKQQQ010000595.1:0-10208 GCA_052144275.1 Streptosporangiaceae bacterium | reverse complement strand
CTCCGGCCTGGACCTGCGGCTGACCGAGGCGGAACCTCCCGAGGCACTGCGCATGCTCCGCGCCGGGTATGTCGACGTGGCGCTCGTGTTCCGGTATTCCCCGGACATTCCGGGTGCGGGCAAGCTGAACTCCGAAGACTCCAGGGCCCCGGCCGGTGACGGGGAAATCGGCATCGGCATCACAGAAGGCCTGCGCGAACGACTCCTCCTCGATGAGCCCGTGAACCTGGTGACCTCCGCCCACGCCGACTCCGAACCCCTGGCCGACCTGTCCGGTTACGCCCATCATCGCTGGATCGCGGGCTGCGACCGCTGTCGGGCCAACCTGCTCAGGCAGTGCGCGCTCGCCGGGTTCACCCCGAAGATCGCGTTCACCACCGACGACTACATCGCCGTCCAGGCCCTGGTCGCGGCGGACCTGGGTGTCTCGACCCTGCCAGCGCTCTGCCTGCGGGCCGCGCGACATCCCGGGATCAGGACCGTACCGCTCCCGGGCACCCGCAGGTACGTGTTCGCGGTGCGGTACGGCGACCCGCCCGACCCGCCCACGGTGAACCTGCTCCTGGATGTGCTCCGCACGGCTGCCGTGTCGTCGCCGCCCGCCGCCGACAGCACCGTTCAGCTACAGTCGCCTGCGTGAACCCGGGCCAGCCGCCGTCTGCCGAGGCCGACCGCCAGCAGATTCGCGGTGAGCCCGAGCCCATCCCCGGTCAGCTCACCCTGCCGGGCATGCCGTCGCCCGCCGAGGCCGCCGGCGGGCAGGCCACGCTACCCGGCCTGGACCTCCCCGCGCCCGCCGGACTGGCCGCCGAGGACGGGCACCTGGCCGCGGTGGCCGCCGAGCTGCGCGCGCTCGACGGCGACGGGTCACGGATGGCCGCCGCCATCCGGGGCGCGCTGGACATGCTGCTCGACGGCCAGCACACCGGGCGCTACCGCTGGGACCAGCTGCACAAGACCGAGAATCTGGTTCACAACCGTGAACCTGCAGGCAGGGCACGGGCCTTCGGGGATGGGACACACCATGGCGCGCAGCGCGCACCAACGACAAGCAGACACGTTGCGAGAAGGCGCCGACGCGGGCTGGGCTTGCCCGGCACCTGGAAGCCTGACGGCACTCAGGGCGGCCTGGTCCCGCCGTGGGGAGCCGAAGCCGTAATACAATTGCACGCTCAAGCTTCCTGGATTTTCCGGATGGCCGCTCGGAGATCGTCGACCGACCGCGTGTTAAGCACGGGCTCACGCTGAGCCGCCCAGGTGATCCCGCCAGGATGGTACACGTACCAGATGCGCCAGCCGGGGAACTCGTTTTGAAGCTCAGCCTGGGTCTGATCAAGTTCTGCCAGCAGGCTCATTACCGTCATGCCGGGTATTTTAGGGTCCGGGATACATGCCACCTAGCAGCCCCGCCGGGTCGGGCACGATGTCGTCCAGGCCGATTAGCCTGCATTGGGGCGTTGATTTCGCCGATAATGTCATGCATCACCCAGCCTCCCTGCGGGTATCACGCCTGGCGTCATCCGGGCCTGCGGAGTCCACGCGTTATTCGTGCGGCCGGTAGGTCAGGATTACCTTGCCCAGGGTGAGCAGGTTGTCCTCGTGGTTGATGGTGATGGCCTGGTAGGCGGGGTTGGACGGGACCAGCCGGATGCCCTGGCTGCGGTCCAGCCGCTTGATCATCATCGCGGTCCCTTTTTCCGTCCTGACGAGAAGACCGCGATGTCCCCGTGTGCGACTGGCTGGTCTGGGTCCACGATGACGAAGTCGCCGTCGTTGATGCCGTCCCCGGTCATGCAGTGTCCCGCTGACCTCGAAGGCGACGACGTGCTCGCCGAGGTGGCATTGCGCTGGTGTGCCGATGTATCCGCGCGCCTTCATCACGAGAACTCCCGCCGGCCTGCCCGCCGCGCCACCGGGCCACCCGTCACCTGCCACAGGGGCACCATCGCGCTGCCTCGCGCCCTTGCCCGCCTGCTTGCCAGCCTCCATGTCAGCCACGCAGCCAGACCGGTAGTACCAGCAGGCTACATACGGCGACTAGCCATAGCGCTCTGCGATAGAGGAGCCGATGGGTGCCAATCCAGACCAGTTTCTCAGGATTTAGGTAGATGAGGACGGCCACGTCCGGGTGCTGATGACCTGGCCCCGGGGCTCACGTAGGTGGGGACGGATCAGGCGCCGGAGACGGCATTGTCAGGTAACGATCGGAGCGCTGCGCGTGAAAATACGGCCGGTTTGCCGGATTTCTGTAGATGAGGGGGCGCACGCTCGCACGCCTGGACCGCGCGATGACGCCCCACATCCAGGGTCCCGGGCGAGCGCTCCCGGCAGATGCCAAGGCAAGGCTCACCCGCTCGCGGGCGCAAGGGTCGGACACCCGGCCAGGAAGGAGCTACCGAGCTTGATGACACCGTTGCGTTGCCACCATCTCCTGCTGGCAGTCCACTGCGGGAGGCTGTCACGGCCGCTCGCCCGGCAGACAGGGCTGCGCCCGGCCGCGCCGGCCGGCGTCTGCCCCGGTAGATCAGCCGGACGGATGCCCGGCAGGTGCCCCGGCAGTCCAGACCTGCCAGGGGCACCTGCCGACCTTGACCGGGCCAGGTGCGCAGGTCAGCGGCGGAATATACCTCTGGAGGTGATCCGGGACTGATGACAACGTCATCACATTCTCACCCGCGCGGGGCCGGGACGGGGGCAGCCACCAAGGACGAGGCCGCGGTGCTGGCCGCATCCGCGCACCTGACCGACCGGGACCGCGACCTGGTCCGCCTGGTGGCCGTGCACCGGGTGCTGACCACCGGCCAGCTCACCGCGCTCGGCTTCGGCAACCTCACCACCGCCCGGCACCGGCTCTCGGCGCTAGTCCGGCTGGGCCTACTGCGCCGGTTCCGGCCACACCCGCCGATCGGGTCCGCGCCGTGGCATTACGTGCTCGGCCCGACTGGCGCCGCCATGCTCGGCGTCGAGGACCGCGACGAGAAGCGATGGGCACCGCACGTCCGGGCCGACCGGCAGCTCGCCCTGGAACGCTCCGGGCGGCTGGCCCACATGACCGGCCGGAACTGGTTCTTCGCCGCCCTGGCCCGGCACGCCCGCCAGCACGGCGGCGAACTGCGCGAGTGGCTCAACGAGGCCGACGCGGCCGCCCGCTACGAGCACACGGCGATCAGCCGCGACGACCGGGCACGGCTGCCCCGGCCGGACGCGGCGGGCACCTGGGCCTAGGACGGCCGCGTGATCTCGTTCCTGCTGGAATACGACACCGGCACCGAGCACCTGGCCGTGCTGGCCGGCAAGCTCGACGGCTACCACGTCCTGGCCGCGGGACTGGCCTGGCACGAGCAGGTCTGCCCGGTCCTGCTGTTCTGCTTTGGCTCCCCGCGCCGAGAGCAGGCCGCCCGCCGCGCACTGGCCGCCTCCCGCGACGCCGCCGCGCTGCGGATCGCCACCACCGCGCTCGACCCGCGCGCCAACAGCCCGGCCGGCCCGATCTAGCTGCAGCTGCCTGGCCACACCAGCGGCCAGATGCGGCTGATCGACCTGGACCTGGCGCTGCCCGACCCATGGCAGGACTACCGCAAACAGCGAGCACGCGAGCGCCGCGAGGCCGTCGAGCGCGAGCAGGCGCTGCACTGCGCCGACGAGGACGACGAGCTTGCCCTGCCAGGCACCCCGACCGGAGAGGAGGAGCTTGGCTATTGGTCGTGACGGCTGCGACCGGCCCGGCCGGGGCACTGCTGCCGGGCAACCAGCCAGCCGTCTTCAGATCGGTACACCCGCTGTGCGGCGGACCCGGCTCATGGGATAAGCCGGGACCTCCGCTGCCGCGCCCTCTGTCAAGGGGCTGAACCCGCTGGCGCTGCTACGGCGGCTGATCAGTCGTGGCCGGTTCACCCACTGCGCCCTTACCGGCCATCAGGCTCTCGCTGAACCATCCGCCACGAGCATCAGGAAGGAGGGGAAGGTAAGACGGCCAGTCCCGCACGCCGCGCTCATCGCACCACCCCGGCGATGAACGGCAAGCCCGCAAGCGATCACATAACACGCCGCAGCCAAGGTCCTGTAGAACCGCTGGGCAAGGGAACAAGCGAGGCGAGGCTGCGGATATTCGTCTGCAACTTTTGCTCAACCGCCGAGGTGGTGCCCTGGTGCGGCCAGAGCCCGAGCTGCGGGCACCCCGAATGCGCTGAGGCCCTAGCGGAATGCATCGGCCCACACCGGGTCGATGACCGGCGTTTCCACGGGCAGGTGAACGTGGCGATAGTCGAGAGGCACCTATGGGACCGCTACAAGGAGACGGTATCGGTTGAAGCACGCTGAAGCTGCCCTGGTGCCTGATGCCGCTATAACCTGCCTTCATGGCGGCTCAGCTCAACCTGTTCGGTCCGCAGATCGCGACCGACGATGCCGAGCTCGAGGCCGTCGCCGAGGAACTGGTAGCAGCTGACCCGGATGGCCGCAAGATTGGGCATGTGCTGCGTCGGACATACGACATGCTGCTCGACGGACAGCACACCGGTCGGTACCGCTGGGAGCAGCTCAGCAAGACCGAGAAGACCCACTTCGGCACGCTCGCCGAGATCAACATGCAGCGGGCCTTCGCGTTCGCCGACGGCAAGGCGATGGACTTCGCGATCCGCGGCATCGACGTGGACTGCAAGTTCTCCCAGGATCCCGGCGACTGGATGATCCCGCCAGAGGCGGTGGACCATGTCATCCTCGGCTTGTGGGCGAGCGATGATCAGGGTCTGTGGTCGCTCGGCCTGATCCGCGCCGCCGACCAGGTGCTGACCACGGCCACCGGCAACCGGGACCGGAAACGGTGGCTGTCTCCTGTTGGAAAAGCCGCGATTACGTGGCTGTATCGCAACAAGCCTCTGCCGGAGAATGCGCTGCTGCGCATCCCACCCCGCGACGTAGACCAGATCTTCGGCTGCTCCAAGCACGGGGCCAGGCGGGTGGACATGCTGTTCCGGCTAGCTCAGCGGCGCATCATCAGCCGGACGGTCGTCGCCACGGTGGCGCAGCAGGACGACTATATGCGGCGGGTGCGCGGCAACGGCGGATCGCGCGGTAGTCTGCGGCGCGAGGGGATCGTGATCTTTGGCGACTACCGGAGCCACCGGCATGCTGCACGACAGCTGGGCCTCACGGCGCCGACACCGGAGTCGGGTGAGTCGGTCAGCGTCCGCCTTACCCGCCAGCGGTCGCATCACGAGGGACACCCGAGCGTCTCGCTTGAAGGCGAGCGCTGGGTTGCGGCGCTGCCGACCGACCCCCCGGAAGACGCACCGCTGCTTCCCGATACGAAAACATGACGGGACAGGTATCCCCACCGCCTGGCCGTCCCGGGGTCTAACATTGGCCTCACTGGCTAGCGCAAACGGCCAGAGTGTTAGCGACCTCGTTATTGGTGATGTAGCGGCAGTGCTCCGTGAACACTGTTCGGCAACGCTTGATGGGCACTGCTGCTACTTTCGCCATCCGGACTGAGTCCTGGTCGGCGGTCACCACAACTTGTGCAGTCGCGGCATCACGGAATGCCCAGTGATGGCTGTCACGGTCACGCATTGTGACGGACGGGAAGATACCGACGTACGATATCCGCCGCTATGTACGGTAGTTGGTGCGTGGTAGAGCGGCCTTAAGTCCGGGCAGAACTGGCCGATCTGAGCGTGCCCGCAGCCGACTGCCATCATCTGGCCGGTGGCGCCTGGGAGCCGGATCTGGCTGTGATGGTCACTGGCAACGTTCCTGTGGCTCGGTTCACTCCTTGCGAGCCCGATGGCGGGGCTGGCATGACTGCCGTGCCTGTGCTGGTCAGCGACGCTGGACCGCGAAGTTGTAGCAACCCCAGCCGACATTGCGCAGATGCACGAGTGCCACGCCCGGCCGTGCCAGCATCTCGCTGATGACTTCCAGGGCGTGATCGCCATTGCTGACGAGCACACCGTCAGCGATCCGGCCGGACCGGTCATAGGCACGCACCACCTGCTGGCGGTAGCTCAGTTCAGGCGGATAGAGGTGCGGGGTGCGATAGCCCTCGCATGGATCAGCGTGGATGAAGACTGGCCCGCGTTCGGCGTAGGCGCCACTCGTGCCGGGCGGCGTGTAGGCGATCAGCAGGACGCGGTCGCCAGGACGGGTTTCGCGGAGGCAGCAGCGCAGCGGGTCGCCGCCTTCGGTGACGGCCTGTGGAGTCAGCCGGTTGCCCGCCTCATCCAGTCCGGCCATCCTGATCTCCTGCAGTTCGCCGGGCGGGATCGGCTCGAAGTCGAGCGTGCTGGTGATCGAATCGGTGAACATGCAATCCAGCATGGCAAACCGGTCACGGCAAAGCTGGCAGGAATCGGACGCCACGGTCCGGTGTCGCTCGGGCCGGCGACGAGAGCGGGTGCAGAGCTGGTCGTTCTGTAAGCGGCCATCCATGCAGCCCAGTCAGCCCTGCGCCGCGCTAATTCGGAAGGGCAAACTCGGCGCCCACCGGCCGACGGAGTCAATCACGCTCCGTGATAGCCGCCATAGAAGTGGAGTCTGGCCGCCGACGGCCACTCGCTGAAGGCTTCCGGCACGCCTACGGCCTCGGATGTCTTCGTGATCCTGAAAGCCGGGCGGCTGGCCCGGGTAGCCCGTCACGAAAGAGCGTTGCCGTTGATCATCGGTCCGTGCCCAGATAAATAGGCCAGTGACACCGATGCCGCCTACCGGCCGCAGCTCAGGCGCTGGCCCGGGTCTTGGCGAGACCGCTACGAGGAGACGGTGGCGGAAGAAGCACGTTGAAGCTGTTCCGCCAGGGTACCCAGGCTGATATTGACCACGAAGTCTCCGCACTGCCGGATGACGTTCACCGGGATATCCAACACCGCGTTATCGGCTACATCTGTGGTCTGGTGGAACACGAGGCTTTGAGTGAAATCTTCGGAGCGCACCACGAGGGCCGTAACACCTGCTGACTTTAGGTAGGATTGCCGCTGCTCGCTATCCATCTCTTCCCATAGCTGCGCGAAGGTTTTGCCTGTGGACACCCTGCGGATTTTAGGCTTTTCCCTAGGCAAGTCAGAGATCCGCGTGTGCTCAGCCTCTAGTGCCGCCATCCTGGCATGAAAGTCAGGCACTCCGCCGTGCATGTAATGCTGAGTTGTCAGATCCGCGATCTGGGCTCCGAGTCTCCGTAGCGTCTGGGAGTGATCATCGCCAGCAATGACGGTTTTGGTGGTCACCTCGCAGTGCCCTACGGCATCGAGAAGGCCATCGAATACAGTCTGCTCTAGCCTCTCCTTGGGAATTGACCTGGACGGCTGACAGTGCGGGCGGCCGGGAGCTTTACGCATATAGCGGCACTGGTAGTAATCGTTGGTCCGCCCGTCCGACTTCGCGGAGCCGCCCTTGTGTAGCGCGGCGCCACAGTAGCCGCAGAATGCGATTTGCAGCAGTGCCGCACCGCCCGCGCGTTTCCCGGATAGCTTCTTTGTGCTCGCGTCAAGAGCCTCCTGCAGCTTGAACCACAGCTCGTCATCGATCAGCGGCTCACGGCGCACGAATTCTCCGGTCTCATCCACGACCCGTACAGGCGGAGGCTTAGGCTCACCCTTTTTGGACGCAGGAGGATAATGCAGGACATAGCCGCGTGTCGCGTCAGACCGCAGATGCTGTACGACTGCATGCGTGGTCCACTGATATCTTTTATGCGGCTTTCCTGAGAATTCGTTCTGGACATCACGGGCTGTCGGCACGTCTCGCTCATTCAGGTCGACGGCAATCCTGCCCGCGGGCATCCCCGCCACAGCCGCCTCGGCCATCCTGCGGGTTTCTTCCGCATAGACCGGATGAGGCTCAAGGTACCAGTAATTACCTTCTTTCTTCGGAAGGTACCCGAACGTGAAGGATCCACCTCCCCATCGCGCCTTGCGCCGGATTACCTTCGCGGCAGCAGCACGGCGCTGGCTCATGTTTTCGATCTCCCACTCAGCGAACTGGACGAGGATTCCCGCTATGAACCTGCCCATTCGCGTGGACATGTCAATCTCTTCATTGACACTGACTATCTGCTTCCCGTGGAATTCGCAGAACTCATGGTAGAAGTTGACGAAATCCAGATGGTTGCGGAATCCGCGATCAAGCTTATACAGAACCAGAACATCCCAGTCATCGAGGTGATCGACCGTAAGCCAAGGCCCGACGCCGGGACGTTCCCTGATCGGCTTACCACCGGATACGTCCAGGTCTTCAGTCTCAGCGACTATGACGTACTTCTTGCGCTTGCAAAACTCCTGAGTTGATTCCGTCTCGGCGACCAGATGAGTCGTCGCGTCGGTCAGATTACTCAGCCGTCGTGCGACGATTGCCCTGAGCGGCCTGATCTCGTCCATGGTGACATGATACCAGCGCGTGGGATCGCTGGTATCGGACAAGACCGAGAAGACACACGCCGGGACCCTGGTGGAGATCGCCCTGGTCGGCCGGGCTGCTCCGCGCCACCGGGGAGAACCTGCGTCTGGCCGGCAACCGGGACGGCAAGCGCGCTTAACGACCGCGGCCGCGCGTCCGTGCGCTGGCTGCACGCCCGCGCCCCGCTACAGGAAAACGCGCTGATCAGGCTGCCGCAAACGGATGTGGCGGCGATCTTCGCCAGCGCATCGGGTCAGCAGCGGGTGAACGAGCTGTTCCGGCGCGCGCAGCGGATGCGGGTCAGCCGCACCGTGGTGGCCACGGTCGCGATGCAGGACGACTACATGAAACGGGTCCGCGGCGGCGGCGGGGCGCGCGACCAGTTGCGCGCCGAGGGCATCGTGATCTTCGGCGACTACGCCGGGGACCAGGTGCTCGCATCGGCCCTGGGCCTGCCCCGTCCGGGTCCCGGCGAGTTCGTCAGCGCCCGGCTGGTGCCGCGGCCGGGCGCTGACGGGGACGGGGCCGGCGGGGACGGGGCTGCCGAGCGCGCAACCGGCCGGCACGGGGATTATGCCCGTTCCATCCGTCTCGCGGGCGCCGACTGGCTGCTCGCCTCGGCCGCCGATCCGCCGTCACCCGCGCCCGTACTGCCCCGCTGACCCCAGGCCTGTTCGCGGTAACCGGGCGTCCCAGGAGGCGGCCACAGCCAGCAAGCGCAGGTCAAGCCACGCCCGACTCGGCCGAAACGCTTGCATCGCCAACCGCGAACCGGAATCGTATGGCTTGCCTGTTAACACAGGAGGCAAATGAGGACAGGAGATACTGGCAGGGATTACCGGGACGGCGGTCAGGCGCCGCGATCCGGTCCGGGCGGATTGGGTGAATCGGAGAAGGAATATGAGGGGATTTAAGAATTTGGGTGCGGCTCTTGTGAGGTGAGCTGGTTACGCTGCGAGGACGAGGCTTTCGCGGTAAAGCGCGCCGTGGATGCGTTCGTGCTCGCGGCGGAGGTGGAAGCGCCAGTAGGCGTCGAAGTCGCCGGTGGCGATGACGGCGCGCAGTTTCAGGATGGCCTCGGCGCCTTCGAGCCCCCATCTCGCGCCTGTTATGTCCATTCTGTCCTTGACTATGTGCCTGCAGGCCCCCTCGATGATCCCGGTGGCGATGGGCCAGCCTTTGGCCAGTGCCGTGGCGTAGTCGAGGTAGTCGTTCTTGTTGTCCAGGTAGCGGGCGCATTCGTCGGCGCCGGCGCGCTCAGCGCCGGAGTATCCGTAGGTGGTGGCGCGGCGGCGGATCCCGGCCGCGACCTGGGAGGCTTTGCCGTGCAGGATCTTGCGGGCCTGGTCAGCGACCCATTCCTCGGCCGCGGCCTCGCCCTTGTCGAAAAATGACCAGGCGGCCTTCCAGCAGTACTGGATAATTCCAGCACGTGGATGAAGTCGATGATGATCGTGATCTTGATACCGCGGTCGGCGGCCTCGGCGGTGACAGCCTCGATCTGCGTGTTGTTGCCGTCGATGAGGACGGTCCATTCCCGCTTGTGCTGCAGGTCCCGGCGCTCTGCCTCATCGAACGCCGAGGCGATGACGGCGGGGATGTCGTCGGTGACCGACGCGGTCAGCCATTTGCCCCGCGCCTGCGGCTCCCGCGGCTTTCCCCGGCCCTTGGCCTTCCCGGCCTGCGCCTTCTTCTTTTGCGCGGGGGTGCTGATGATGTCATCGGGGGTGCGCGGGACCGGGGCGGCGTCATAGACGCAGGCCAGCTCGGCCATCCGCTTGCGGCCGTTCTTCTCCCCCGGCGACAGCCGGGTGGCGAGC
>JBKQQQ010000594.1:0-10733 GCA_052144275.1 Streptosporangiaceae bacterium | reverse complement strand
CGCTCAGGAACCCGATCGGCGCGGGCTCCTGCGAGAGGTAGCCGATCCGCTCCCGGCGCAGGCTCGCGAGCTGCTCACCGTCGCGGTCACCGAGCGGCTGCCCGTCGAGCGTGACCTGGCCCGAACTCGGCCGATCGAGCCCGGCCACCAGCTTCAGCAGCGTCGTTTTCCCCGCCCCCGAGCGACCCGTGATGGCGGTCAGCCGGCCGGGCGTGAAGTCGTACGTGAGCCCGTCGAGCACGTCGCGCCTGGTCAGCCCGTGCCCGTAGGTGCGCGTCACGGAGCAAAGCCCGACCTGGACGGGGGCCCAGGTTGCTGGCGGCTGCGGCCGGGCTTCGGCTGCGGCCGACCCCGCCGGGCCGGTCGGGCTTGTCGGGCTTGACGGGCTTGACGGGGCGGAATCGCTGTGCGCCGGCGTCACGATCACCCCGTCCGGGGTGGGCCGCACGCGGGCGCGGTGCCCGATGCCGGCCTGGGTGAGCACATCGGCGGGAAGCCGCAGCCAGCCGTCGTGGATCACGAGCGCCTCTTCCGCGCCGCGCCGGTCGCCGACGATCCGCCCGTCCCGGATCCGCAGGGCACGGTCGGCGACCTCAGCGGTCGCCGGATCGTGGGTCACCAGGATGACGCTCGCGCCGCCGGTGCGGGCGAGCCCGACGATCAGCGCGCGGGTGACGTCGGCGCTGGCGTCGTCGAGCTCGCCGGTCGGCTCGTCGGCGAGCAGCAGCGCGGGCCGGTGAGCGAGGGCGGCGCACAGCGCGAACCGCTGTCGCTCGCCGCCAGACAGCTCCCCCGGCCACGCGTCAGCCCGGTCGGCCAGGGCCGCAACCTCGAGCAGTTCATCGACCCGGGCCCGGCGCTCCCGCCTCGGCACGCCGCGCAGCGCAAGCGGCAGCGCGACCGCGTCCCGCATCCGAAGATCCGGACTCAGCGCCGTCTCGGTGTGCTGCCCGAGGAACCCCACCAGCTCGTGCCGGAACCGCGACCTGGAGCGCGCCGGCATCCGGCCGATGTCACGGCCCAGCACGCGGACGACCCCGGCCGACGGCGGCTGGATCCCGGCGACAACGCGCAGCAGCGTGCTCTTCCCGGCACCGCTCGGACCGAGCACGCACAGCACCTCGCCGCGGGCCAGCTCAAGGTTCGTTCCCTGCAGCGCCGCCGCATCCCCCTCGTTGGTGCGGTGCACGCAGAACACCTCGCGCAGCTCGACGACCGGTTCGCTCATCGGGCGACGCTCCCTCGCGGCGCCAGCCATCCGGCCAGCACGAGCACCGCGAACGTGCCAGCGCTCCAGGCGGCCAGCGCCGCCCACGGAACGACCGTCACTACCGGCGGGCTCGGATCTGCGACAGCACCCGCGGCGCTAACGCTCGCGACGGCCAGTCGCGTGAGCAGCACCGCGATCCCGACGCCGACCATCACCCCCAGCAGGCTCGCGAGCGCGAGCCGGACTCGCAGCTCGGCCTGGAGTCCGCGCGGACCGACGCCCTGCTCCTGCAGGTCGGACTCGACCCGCCCATCGCGGACTCCGCCGAGCAGCGCCGCCAGCAACCCGACGACGGCCAGCACTGCGGACAGCGCCGTCGCCGCGATCAGCGTTCCGAGCACCCCGCGCGCGACCGGCGCGTCCCGGAGCTGATGATCGATGTCGACGCGGAACGAGGAGTCGAGCTGGGCGAGCGCCCCGCTGCCCAGCGCGGCACGCAGTCCCACCAGGTGCGCGGTTCCGATCCACAGCTCGTCGGGCCGGCCTTGACCGGGGAGCTGCGCGTCCAGGGCCGCCGCGAGCGTCGGCTCGTCGGCGATGATGAAGCCGGCCGAGCCGGGGGGAATCGTCGGGAAGCGGCTGAGGACCCCGACCACGCGTGCGATCACCGGGAGGTCGTCGACCGTCAGGGCGATGCGCCCACCGGGACCAGCGGAGGCGGCCGTCTGCGGATCGGCGAGCACCGGGACTGGTTGCGTGTCGGTTGGCTGCGCGGGCCGGAGCACGCCGGGCATTCCGGTCATCGCGAAGTCGACCATTGCGGCGGCACCGCTCCGCACGGGAGCCGTGGTCGCCGCGCCGACCCCGCGCCAGGCGCCAATCGGCACGCGCAGCAGCGATGGCCCATGGGCCGGCAGCGCAAGCAGCGGCCCGAGCGCGACGTGCGTTTGAGACTGGGTGGCGGCGGCCGGGTTCTCGCCGTTCTGATGGCCGTTCGTGATGGCGACCCCGGTGGGTTCGTCGAGCTCCAGAGCCTCAAGCTCCCACCGGCCGGGCGGCACGGGGGCTCGCAGCAACGTGCCGGTCGTTCCGAATGCGACCTGCCGGATGGTTCCCTCGGGATCGCGCAGGTCCGCGGTCACCTCGACCGTGAGGTCCGGCGAGGAAGCTGGCAGCGACAGCCACTGCGTGCCGGCCGGAAGCATCGGTCCGGGCACCCGGACCGGGCCGGTTGGCTCGAGGCGCCGGGCGAGCGTGGTCAGGGGCGCCGAGCCGTCGCTCTCTCGCCAGCCGTGTATCTGGATCAGCCCGTCGGCGGGAACGCCGAGCGCGGGAACCGTCACGGTCCCCCCGCCACTGGTGTAGTTCGCGTCCGTCCGGCGGATGGGCAGCACGGTGCCGGCCGCGAGCGCCTGCCAGCGCTGAAGCGGCGCCAACTCGAGCGGGGTGCTGAAATCCGGCCCCGGCGAGACCAGTGCGTCGAGCGGAACCTGGTCTGCCGCCTGGTCGGCCGCGCTGCTGATCAGCGTCGAGGTGTAGGCGAGGGCGAAGCCGCCGAGGCCGACGGCGACGGCGATGAACGCGATGGCCAGCGCCGGCAGCCCGGGCGAGCGGGCGAGGTTGACGAGCGCGAGGCGGGCGAGCACCGGACCGCCTCGGGCCACGCGCTCCGCTCCCCGCAGCACCAGCCCCGCAGCGCGAAACGTCAGCACCCCCGCGGCCACACAGCAAAGCGGGGCGAGCAGCAGCGCCAGCCTCTGGTCGCTGCCCGTGCCCGCGACCAGCATCGCCACCAGGGCCGACGCCGCCGCGACGGCCAGCATGCCGGTCACCTTCGCGGTGCGCATCAGCACCAGCGTGACGAGCAGCACGGTGGCGGCCAGCCACCCCGCCGCCAGCGCGATCACCCCGGCGGGGGTGATCAGGCTGTGCGTCAGGATCGCGCCAGGCGGCTCCCCTTCGGCCCTCGCCAGCAGGGCCGCGGCCCCGATCCCGCCGGCCGCGCCGACGCCCAGCGCGGCGGCGCACAGCCACCCGGATTCGGTCGCGACGAACAGGACGCAGTGGCGCGTGCGCGCGCCCGCGCGGCGGAGCCGCTCGAGCTCAGCCCGCTGATCGCGGCGAAGCCCGCCGCCCGCGAGGACGATGAACAGCGCCAGCGCCGCGATCGCGCCGCCGCCCGCGAGCAGCAACCGCTGCGGCGCCACGCTCGCCTCGGCCCGCGCCTGGTCCAGTGCGGTGAACGGCGCGCTCAGGCTGAACTGGCTCCCGGTCAGCAGCAGGCGGGCCTGCGCCCGGGCCAGCCGGTTCTCGGTGTCGGCCAGCTGCCACCCGCGCAGCCGGGTCACCGGGAGCGGCGCCAGCCAGTTGTAGGTCCGGTACAAGCCGCTCAGTCCCGGCAGCGATGCCAATCCGGTGACGTCGGTCGTCACGAGCACCGGCGCGGCACCCGCGCTGGACGGCACGAACCCGAGCGGGACCGGCGAGCGCAGCGACACCGAGCCGACGACCTGGATACGGACGCCGATCGCGGCCAACGTCGAAGGGACCGGGCCGCCGCCCGCGAGCAGCATCGGGCAGCGCTCCGGGCGGCAGGGCCCCAGCCGGCCCAGCGCCGGGCCAGCCAGCGCCGGGCCAGCCAGCCATTGGCCTAGAGGGGCAATCGCGGCAGGACGCACGACCACCCCGTCGAGCCGCACCGGGTTCATCAGCACCACCTCGGTCTGCGACCCCAGGCCAAGCCCGCCCAGCAGGGCCCGGGCCTGGTCCGCCACGCCGGGGCCGACGGCTCCCTGCCAGGTGACGCGGACCTCGCTATCCAGCGGTGATGTACTGGCGAGCACCGATCGGGCGCTCTGGTCGGCCGCGATCGCAGACTCGGCCGCCACGCCCGCGGCGAACGCCGCCGCGAGCGCGATACCCAGCGCGGGCAACAACCACCGGGCCGGGCGCCGCCGACCTCGCGCGGAGGCCAGCATCAGCGGCGCGGACAAGCCCCGCACGGCGGGACATCGCACCATCTCATTGTCGCACGCACGCGGACGCCGACGGCCAGAGTGGATCCTCGGCATCCGGCCGTTGATCGATTCGTGACCTTACGGTTAATCTCCGCGATACAGGAATCTGGCAAGCTCGTCCCGTGCCCGGACGGACAGGATCCGAACGCGGCCACTGGGGTGGGACCGAACGGTTGACAGGGAACGACTTACCATCCGCCCCATGCGTGTACGCGGTTGAGCCAGTTGGTGCTGCGGCACGCTGGCGGATCGGCTCCCGTTGCGGCCGACCTGGACGAGTTCGGTACATGCCGCAGCCGACGCAAAAGGGGGGATGGTCAATCAAACGGTTTCATCCCTCGGCTGTCGCACTGCCGCGAAGCCCAGACCGGTCGGTCAGCGCGCTTCGCGGCAGCCGGACAATTCAAATCGACGAGAGGAAGATGAAGATAATGAGACGAACCCCTGCGATCGCGGCCTTGGCCGCGATCGCCCTTGCCGTTGTCGGCTGTAGCAGTAGTAGCAGTAGCACCAGCGCCGGCGGCAGTTCATCCAGCAGCAGCGCCGCCGCGGGCGGCAATACGGTCGACATCTACTCGAGCCTCCCGATGCAGGGGTCCTCGAACGCGCAGACCATCCCGCTGGTCAACGGGATCAAGCTCGCGCTCGCTCAGGCCGGCGGCAAGGCCGGTCAGTGGACGGTGAACTACCAGGTGCTCGACGACTCCACCGCAGCGGCCGCGAAGTGGGACCCGGGCCAGACGGCGGCGAACGCGCGCAAGGTGGCCTCGGATCCGAAGGCCGTGCTCTACATCGGCGAGTTCAACTCCGGGGCCAGCGAGGTGTCGATCCCGATCCTCAACGAGGCGGGCATACCGCAGGTGAGCCCGGCCAACACCTACGTCGGCCTGACCACCAGCCTGCCGGGCAGCGCCCCCGGCGAGCCGCAGAAGTACTACCCGACCGGGAAGCGGACCTACCTGCGGATCGTGCCGATCGACTCGATCCAGGCCGCCGCGGACCTGATCGCGATGAAGAACGCGGGCTGCACCAAGGTGGCCGTGGCCAACGACAAGGAGGCGTACGGAGCCGGCCTGGCCACGCTGCTCGAGCTGGAGAAGGGCTACTACGGGATCACGATCGTCAGCAACACCGGGATCGACCCGACCGCGCCCAACTTCCGGTCCTACGCCTCGACGATCCAGGGCCAGGGAGCAAACTGCTTCTTCTTCGCCGGCATCACCGCCAATGGCGCTGTCCAGATCGTCAAGGACGTCCACTCGGCGATCCCCACCGCCAAGATCTTCGGCGGCGACGGGGTGTGCACCAGCTCCTGGACCAACGCGGCGTCGGGCGGCGTCCCGGCCGCGATCGACCCGCTGATCGAGTGCACGGTCGCCACGCAGGACCTGGCCGCGTATCCGGGCGGCAAGGCGTTCCTGGCCGCGTACCAGGCCAAGTACGGCGTTTCCAGCCCCGACCCGTACGCGATCTACGGCTACGCGGTGATGCAGCTCGCGCTCAACACGATCAAGAACCTCGGCGCGCAGGGCAACAGCAAGTCCGCCGTGCTGGCGGCCCTGTTCGCGACCAAGTCGACTCAGTCAGTGCTGGGCACCTACGGATTCAACGCCAACGGTGACACGACGCTGAAGTCCTACGGCCTGTACAAGGTCGGATCTAACGGCGACCCCGTCTTCTTCCAGACGATCACACCTACGAAGACGGTCAGCTAGGGGCGAGAATGGGGTGGTGGGGGGCGGTCTGCTCCCCACCACCTCGGTGAGGTGCCATCCGCACGCCGCTCGATACTCCGCACGGAGCCATGGAAACCACAACCGTTTCTCCGCCCAGCCTGCCCGCGGCGCCGGTACGCCCGCTGGCAGCGGTTCGCCGTTACGCCGGCCAGTGGGGCCTGATCGCGGCGCTCGCGGCGCTGCCGGTCTACTACGGCATCCACGATCTGGTGTACGGCTACCAGGTCTATGTGGCAGGTCATCCGGTGATCCACCACGACCTGTCGAACCTGGGCTACAACTTCGCCCAAGGCCTGTCCAACGGTGCGATCTGGGCCTTGATCGCGATCGGGTACACGCTCGTCTACGGAATCATCGAGCTGATCAACTTCGCGCACGGCGACGTGTTCATGATCGGGTCCTTCACCGCCGTGGGCCTGTGGTCGGTGTTCAGGCTCAGCCCCGGCATGGGCAGCGCCGCTCTGATCGGCGGTCTGCTGCTGACGCTGATCATCACGATGATCGTGACGGGGTCCCTGAACGTCCTGATCGAGCGGGTCGCCTACCGGCCGCTGCGCAGCGCGCCCAAGCTCGCGGCGCTGATCACGGCGGTCGGCTTCTCGTTCATCCTGCAGAACGTCGGCCTGCTCTGGCGCGGGGGCTCCCCGCAGAGCGTGCCCGACCTGATCGGCGTGGAGCAGACCGTGTTCACCATCGGCGGCGTGGCGATCCAGCGCGGCTACATCCTCGTGTTCGCGGTGATGATCCCGCTCGTGTTCGCGCTGACCTGGTTCATCAACTCCACTCGCGCGGGGCGGGCCATGCGGGCCACCGCCCAGGACCCGGAGGCCGCCCGGCTGATGGGCATAAACGTCAACGCCACGATCTCGCTGACGTTCCTGCTCGGCGGCATGCTGGCCGGCGCGGCAGGCCTGGTGTACGCGCTTTACGAGACCAACGTGTGGTACTTCCAGGGCTTCAAGGCCGGCCTGTTCGCGTTCACGGCCGCGGTCATGGGCGGCATCGGCAACGTCCGCGGCGCGGTACTCGGCGGGCTCATCATCGGCGTCATCCAGGCGCTGGCCGATGCGCGGATGGGCCCGCAATGGACCGAGGCGGTCGTGTTCGGCTACCTGATCTTGATCATGGTCCTTCGCCCGCGCGGGCTGCTGGGTGAGGAGACGAGGGAGGCCGGATGAGCGCATTTCTTGACGCGCTGCGGGCGCGGCGGGACGCGGTGGCCCAGTGGCTGCCTCGGTGGTGGAACCGCGCGCTGGCCGGGGCGCTCATCGTGGTCGGGATCGTGCTGCCGTTCTTCTTCCCGCCGGACAGCGGCTTCATGAACGGGACGATCATCGCCGTGACCTACGCGGTGATGTCGCTCGGCCTGAACATCGTGGTGGGATTTGCCGGGCTGCTCGATCTGGGGTACGTCGCCTTCTACGCGCTCGGCGCGTACTCGCTGGGGTGGTTCGGTTCCGACTTCTTCTTCAAGCTGCGCGTCCACGTGCTGGTCTCGCCGGTCGCCAGCACGCTACAGGGCGTTCACCTCAATTTCGTGCTGATCCTGATCGGCGCCGCGGCCATCTGCGCGGTGGCGGGGATGCTGATCGGCCTGCCGACGCTGCGCCTGCGCAGCGACTACATCGCGATCGTCACGCTCGCGTTCGGTGAGATCATCGCCACGGTCGCCGTCAACGGCCAGAGCGTCCCGGTCGGCGGCGGCATGACGCTGACCGCCGGCAACCTCGGCATCAGCGCCGTCGACGCGCCGTACTTCCCGGGCACCGGGTCGTTCAGCCTGCTGAACCTGAGGCCGTGGTACTGGCTGATCCTCGCCATCCTGCTCCTCGTCGTGTTCGTCAACCTGCGGCTGCGCGACTCACGGCTCGGCCGGGCCTGGGTCGCGTTGCGCGAGGACGAGGTCGCGGCGGTATCGATGGGAATTCCGCTGGTGAGAACGAAGCTGCTCGCTTACTCGGTCGGCGCCGTGTTCGGCGGCATGGCGGGCGCGTTCTTCGGTACCTACTACACCGAGGTCAACGCCAGCCAGTTCGCGTTCGGGTTCTCGATCTTCATCCTCGCGATGGTGGTCATCGGAGGGCTCGGCTCGATCTGGGGGGCGCTCGTCGGAGGCCTGACCCTCGGTTACATCAACAACTACCTGATTCCTGACGTGCTGAACGACCTGCCCAGCAAGTTCGGGCTGCACTTCCAGCTGACCCAGGTGGAGTTCGGGATTTTCGGGTTCCTGCTGGTGATCATGATGCTGGTGCGGCCGCAGGGCCTGATCCCGGAACGGCGACGCCGGCTCGAGATGACGGCCCAGATCGCGGCGGAGGACGCGCAGCTCGCGGAGGCGCCGGCCGGCGAGGTCACCGTGATCTTGCCGCCCGGCGAAGGCGCGGCATGAGCGCGGCCGAGGGCCCCGCTCCGTCTGCCCTGCTCGCTCCGGCTGTCCTGCGCGCGGAGCGCATCACGAAGGAGTTCGGGGGGCTGCGTGCCGTCGACGACGTCTCGGTCGACCTTCCGGAGCACTCGATTGTCTCGCTGATCGGGCCGAACGGCGCGGGGAAGACGACCCTGTTCAACATGCTGACCGGGCTGTACCGGCCCACCCAGGGCAGGATCCTCCTCGGCGCCCGGGACATCACGCGGTCCCGGCCCGATGTGATCACCGGGTACGGTGTCGCGCGCACCTTCCAGAACATCCGCCTGTTCGGCGCGATGACGGCCGTCGAGAACGTCATGATCGGACATCACGCCCGGATGCGGGCGGGATTGTTCGGATCGATCTTCCGCCCGTCCTGGGTCCGCCGCGAGGAGCGGGAAACCCGGGCGCGGGCCCGCGATCTGCTGGCGTACGTCGGACTGTCCCAGACCGTGTTCGACCGGCTCGCGGCGCAGCTGTCGTACGGCGACCAGCGGCGGGTGGAACTCGCACGGGCGCTGGCCGCCGAGCCGAGCGTCCTGCTGCTCGACGAGCCGACCGCCGGCATGAACCCCCGCGAATCGGCGGCGCTGACGGCCTTCATGCGCAGGCTGCGCGACGAGAAGAAGCTGAGCATCCTGCTGATCGAGCACGACATGAAGGTCGTGATGGGGGTCTCCGAGCGGGTCACGGTGCTCGACCACGGCAGGAAGATCGCCGAGGGAGAGCCGGCCGTGGTCCGGACGGACCCGCGGGTGATCGAGGCCTATCTCGGAAAGCAGGACTGATGACCCTACTCGAGGTCCGCGACATCCATACCCGGTACGGCTCGATCGAGGCGCTGAAAGGGATCTCGCTGACGGTGGACGCAAGTGAGGTGGTGACGCTGATCGGCTCGAACGGGGCCGGGAAGTCGACCACCCTGCGTTCGATCTCGGGCCTCACTCCGGCCAGCCGAGGGACGATCACGTTCGCCGGGGAGCAGATCACGCATGTGCCCGCGCACGAGATCGTCAGCCGCGGGATTGCCCTCGCCCCCGAGGGCCGCCACTGTTTCCCGAGGATGACCGTGCGCGAGAACCTGGAGCTGGGCGCCCACCGGCGGCGCGGTCCCGAGGTGGCCGAAGACTTCGACCGGGTCTACGACCTGTTTCCCCTGCTCAAGGAGCGCGACCGGCAGAAGGCCGGCACAATGTCCGGAGGCGAGCAGCAGATGCTCGCGATCGGGCGTGCCCTGATGGCCCGGCCGAAGCTGCTGATGCTCGACGAGCCGTCGCTCGGCATCGCCCCTAACCTGGTCCAGCGGATCTATCAGACCATCGGCGAGATCCACAGCTCAGGGGTGGCCATCCTGCTGGTCGAGCAGAACGCCAATTACGCGCTCGACGCGGCCTCCCGCGGCTACGTGCTCGAGACCGGACGGATTGCCCTGGCCAACGACTCGGCAAGCCTGCGCAACGACCCGGAGGTCCAGAACGCGTATCTGGGCACATGACTAAATACGGAGAGTGATAGACATCGGGACAATCGGCCCCAAGGCGCTGTACTTCCTGTTCGCGTGGCTCATCACGGCGGCCGCCGCGGCGTGGCTGTCGGAGCGTAAAGGCTACGGCGAGCGGGTGGGGTTGACGTTCGGCCTGATTCTGTGGGTCCTGGGGCTGCTGATCGTCCTGCTGCTGCCGGGGCGGCCCGGCTCGAAGTGGCGCGTCGACGGCTGGCTGCCGCGACGGCGGCGGCGCACGCTGTGAACCGCAGCGATTCCTCCAGGCACCGCAGGCGCCCGCCGGGCTATCATTTGTAGAACAGGTTTCAGTTCGTGTCAGTCCGGCACGGGGACGCACCGCGGGCGGGATGGAGACCGAGTGCAGGGATCTGAGCATGCTCGCTACGCCCGCGACGGTTACCGAGATGCTGCTGGCCCAGGCCGGCAGCTCGCGGCCGGGTCTGTGTTTCGAGGACAGGCAATGGAGCTGGCGAGAGCACGTCAGCGAGTGCGCGCGCTATGCGGCTGCGCTACGCGCGCGGCGCAGGCCTGGCCTGCCGTTCCATGTTGGCGTGCTGGCCGACAACGTGCCCGAGTTCTCCTTCCTGCTCGGCGGGTGCGCCTTCGCCGGCGCGGTGCTCGTCGCGCTCAACCCGGTACGCCGCGGTGCCGCGCTGGCCAGGGACGTGGCCCGCACCGACTGCCAGTTCGTGCTCGCCGAGCCGCAGTACGCGGCGCTGCTGCCCGCGATGGACGTCCCGGTGCTGCCCTTTGGCGGGCTGGAGCTGCCGGGGCCAGCGCCGCTGGATGCTCTGCCGCTGAAGACTGGCCCGGCGACAGCGGACGACCTGCTCATGCTGATCTTCACGTCCGGGAC
>JBKQQQ010000593.1:0-2862 GCA_052144275.1 Streptosporangiaceae bacterium | reverse complement strand
GTCCCCTGCCTTGGCGAAGGATCTTGTACCTCTCTTCAGAAGTCGTTACCGACCCGAAGGCGCGGCCAGCTTCTGCCGCAGACTCGATCCGTCAGGCGGCGCCAGGGCTCAAGCAGCCGGCCTCGGCAAACCGCCAGCTCTGCCGGACTTAGGCCGCCCGCACATCCCATCGCACTTTCCTCGGGTCCGGTACATCCGAACGGCCAATGGCGATAACCCAGCGGTCCTCAGCCCGCTATCGCCATTTGCCGTTCCGTTGCTGGTCATGCCCCTTAGCCTCAATCCACCGACCGATGTCTGGTGCCGCTGTTAGTTCGCTTTCGGGTTCCGGGCCGGGTTCTGAGCGTGTTTTTCCTGCCGTTCACTGATCTTGCGGCTGGTCCGGGTTCGCGGAGCTTCGTATACCTGGCCGGCCGCAGCCTGTCCGCCCGCTGGCAGGCCCGGCAGTTTCCGCGTGAAGCCCGGCTTTCGGGCAGAAGGCCGGAAGCGCTAGGGCGAGGCCAGCGGGAGGCGTGACGACGCCGGACGCGGCGCTCGTCCAGGCGTCGTCACGCCGGGCGGTATGCCCGGCGAGCCGTCCTGGCACGGCTTGTGCTTCGCGCCTCCCCGCGCTGATTACTCGCGAGTGAGCGAGATGGCCAGGCTGGGCGCGAAGAGCGTCGCGGCCAAGATCAGCGGGTGCCTCCTTCTGTTGCATCGGAAGGCGACGAATTCGTCCTCGGCCGCGTCGAAGGCCTTAACTCGGCTCGAGTATCGGCCTTTGCGGACTTGCAGGGTGTGATGTCCAGGTTCGACTGGCACCTCGATCGCTTCGTGCCATTTGATCGACCCGACACTCTTACCGTCGACCACGACATCGAACGTGCCGCGCATGATGCCCGCAGGGTTAGTGAACGCTTCTTGTGTCACTTTCAGAGTCGCCGACACTTTAATTCTCCTTTCCGGTGAGCCGTCACTTCGCCTGGGGACCGGATGTCTTGCGGCGCGGCCGGTGCGGGGATACCGCGGCTGGGCCTGGCCCCGGTGATGAGGCGCTCGCGGTCGAACAGCCGGGCCACCGCCAGGCAGGCGGCGCAGTCGACCGCGAGCAGGCCGCCGGCCAGGGCGGCGGCCAGGCCGAACGTTGGGCCTATCACCTGGAACGACATCAGCGCGGCCACCGCGGCCGCCGGCAGACTGCCCAGGGTGGACAGCTGTTGCGCGACCCGGGTGTCGGTGACCCTGGTCGAGATCGCCAGGCCGACCCAGATCGCCCAGGCGGCCAGCAGCGGGATGAAGATCAGCGTGGCCGGCAGCTGCGGCGCGTGCCGCACGGCGGCGGCCACCGCCGGGGCGGCCGCGAACTGCGTGATCGCCACGAAGACACCGAAGATCAGGTAGCCGAGCGCGGCCGCGGGGATGAAGATCGCCGCGGCCTTGCCGACGAGCAGCTCGGCCCGGCTGACCGGCGTGGTCAGCACCGGCTCGAGGGTGCCCTGCTCGCACTCCCCGACCACCGAGTACGCGCTCATCATCGAGGGCACGAGCACCGGGACGATCAGCGGGAGGAACAGCGATCTGTCGATCCCCGCTGACGACGAGATCGCCGCGCTTGAGTTCGCCCGGCACGCGGAGGCCAGCGAGGTAGGAAACAGCGTCCTTGAACAGCTAGAGCTGACCGTTGACGATCTCACCACGGCCTACCCTGGCACGCCCCGCCCGCCGACCTGCTCAGCCGGGTACGGACTCACCTGGGGTATGCAGGCCAGCTTCTGGACACCCGTGCCACGCTCGCCCAGCACCGCCGGCTGCTTGTCACTGGCGGATGGCTGTCCCTGCTGGCCGCCACATGCCTGATCTACCTGCACAAAGATCACGCCGCCGTCGTCCACTTGCGGACGGCCGCGCAACTAGCCCGGGAGACCGGGCACGCCGAAATCGCGGCATGGTGCCTGGAGACCCAGGCGTGGCAGGTGCTCACCGCAGGTGACAACCGGCGGGCCGTCGATATCGCCCAGGCCGCGCAGCACATCGCGCCACGGGACGGAAGCGCCTTCATCCAGGCCACAGCCCAGGAAGGTCGCGCATGGGCACGGCTCGGCGCGGAAACCGAGACCCGCACCGCGCTCGCCCGTGTCGAGAAACTGGTCTCGCCGCTGCCGATGCCCGAGCGGCCTGAGCACCACTACCGCTATGACCCGGCCAAGTCCCAGGCATACACGGCCACGACACTGTCCTGGCTCGGTGACCCGGCCGCCGAGTCCTACGCGCGGCAAGTGCTCGCACGCCTTGAATCGGCCGTTGACGGCCCCCCGCGCCCGCGCCGCGCCGCCTCAGTCCGCCTAGACCTGTCCCTGGCCCTGATCGTGGCAGGACGGCACGACGAGGCGGCAGGCACCGCGATGCAAGCAGTCACATCGGGACGGCTCGTATCATCGAACTACTGGCGCGCCCGCGAGGTGATCCACGCCGTTGCCGAACGAGGCTTGCCAGAGGCCCGCGAACTGAGCGAGGCATACCGGGAAACCTGCAACGGCAGCGATCCGCCAGAGCCGGCCTGACGGGTGTGACGACGGCCAGCCGGATCTGCCCAGCGGCGGCCATACCGAGCTGCCCGGTGACGGCCAGCGCGATTACTTAGTGTGACAGCGGTCCATGGTGGAGGCGCGCACGTAGCCGCCGGCGCGGTTTCATCAAGCCGTCCGGGTCGCGCCGCGTGTATGAAAATAGTTGTTCTGCGCACGTTGCGTGGTGCCTGCCTCGGGATGGCTAGCCGCAGGAAATGCTCGTCGATGAGACCGCAGGAAGGGTCCGATCGCTGCTGTCCGGCCCCTTGAGACCTGCTCTGCGCGGGGCCTGGGCAGGCAAACCTCCCGGGACTAG
>JBKQQQ010000592.1:0-8802 GCA_052144275.1 Streptosporangiaceae bacterium | reverse complement strand
CTACCGCGAACCAGCGCGCCAGCTGGTTGCCCGCCAGCACCCCGGCCGCCGCCAGCAGTTGCAGGGCGCCCGCGATGAGCGTGATCCAGCCCCAGGCGCGCAAGTCGCCGAACACGTAGTGGGCGTTACCGGCGCGAGTGGCTGGCCAAGGACGTCGTGGCCGGCGTAGTGCTCAGCACGCTGCTGGTCCCGCAGGGCATGGCCTATGCCGAACTGGCCGGCCTGCCGCCGATCACGGGCCTGTACACCTCGATCTTGTGCCTGCTCGGCTATGCGGTGTTCGGCCCGTCGCGGATCCTGGTGCTTGGCCCGGATTCGTCGCTCGGGCCGATGATCGCCGCGACGATCCTGCCGCTGATGACGGCCAACGGAGACGCCAAGCGGGCCGTCGCGCTGGCCTCGATGCTCGCGATCATGGTCGCGGCGATCATGATCGTGGCGGCCGTGGCCAAGCTCGGCTTCATCGCCGACCTGATCTCCAAGCCGACGATGATCGGCTACATGAACGGCCTGGCGCTGACCATCCTGGTCGGGCAGCTGCCGAAGCTGTTCGGGTTCAAGGTCAGCGCCGAGGGCCTGATCCGCGAGATCACCGGCTTCGTCAAGGGGCTGATCAACGGCGAGGCGGTGGCCGCGGCGGCCATTGTCGGGATCGCCGGGATCGTGCTGATCCTGGTATTGCAGCGCTGGCTGCCGAAGGTCCCGGCGGTGCTGATCATGGTGGTGCTCGCGATCGCGGCGACGACGGTCTTCAGCCTGGCCGAGCACGGTGTCAGCCTGGTCGGGGTGCTCCCCAAGGGGTTCCCGCCGCTGACCATCCCGCACGTGGGCCTGTCTGATCTCGGGCTGCTGTTCGCCGGGGCACTGGGGATCGCCGTGGTTTCCCTGGCCGACACGATCTCCACCGCGTCGGCCTTCGCCGCCCGTACCGGGCAGGAGATCCGCGGCAACGGCGAGATGATCGGGATCGGCGCGGCCAACCTGGCCGCCGGCTTGTTCCAGGGATTCCCGGTCAGCACCAGCGGGTCGCGGACGGCGGTGGCGGAACGGTCAGGCGCTAAGACCCAGCTCACCGGGGTCACCGGAGCCGTACTGATCGTCCTGATGATCGTGCTGGTGCCGGGCCTGTTCAGGAACCTGCCGCAGCCCGCACTGGCCGCCGTAGTGATCACCGCGTCACTGTCCCTGGCAGACATTCCCGGCACGGTGCGGCTCTGGAGACAGCGCAAGGCGGAGTTCATGCTGTCGATCGCGGCCTTCCTCGGCGTCGCCCTGCTCGGGGTGCTGCCCGGGATCGCGATCGCGGTCGGCCTGTCGATCCTCAACGTCTTCCGCCGGGCCTGGTGGCCTTACGACACGGAACTCGGGCGCGTGCCAGGCCTGGAAGGCTACCACGACGTGCATTCCTACCCGGAGGCTGAGCACCTGCCCGGCCTGGTGATCTACCGGTTCGATGCCCCGCTGTTCTTCGCCAACGCCAAGACATTCCGCGATGAGGTCCGGCGGCTGGCCCACTCTGAGCCCAAGCCCACCTGGATCGTGATCGCAGCGGAGCCGGTGACCGACGTGGATACGACCGCTTCCGACCTGCTAGAAGACCTGGACGAGGCGCTGAACGCCCAGGGCACCAGCCTGGTGTTCGCCGAACTCAAGGACCCGGTACGACGCAAGATAGAACGCTACGGACTTACCCGCACGATCGATCCACACCATTTCTTCCCGACGATAGAATCCGCCGTCGCCGCCTACCGCCAGCGGACGGGCGCCGAATGGAGCGCCGCCGGCCAGGCCACCGGTGACCCGACGAGACCAGGCCAAGCCGGCGCCGGAACCGGCCCGCCGCGCGACACTCCCGCATCACCTCGCTAGCTAGCGGCAAAACGGACGACCACCCCGGACGAGTGATCCTGGCGGGCGGCCGCGTTCATAGGATCACCTGGACGTCTCTACCGGTGCTGTCGCGAAGAAGGCAGGTGTAAAGAGCTTTGGTCAACCTGAGCCGGGGTGAACGGCGGTCCGGCGGCGCCGACGATCACGAGGCCCGCGGGCTGGCCCGCGGGGTGGTCGGGTCGGCGCGGGTGATCGCGTTCGGTGCGAGCAACGTGGCCCCGGCCGGCGCGGTGGTAGGCGGGCTGGTCATCGTCGTGTCGTACGCCGGGTTCGCGTCTCCGCTGGTGGTCATCATCGCGTTCGCCGCGTCTTTGTGCTGCGCGAGCAGCATCGCGGAGTTCGCTCGCCGGCTGCCGTCGGCTGGCTCGTTGTACACGTACAACAGCCGCGGGCTGGGCCGGGCCGGGGGGTTCCTGACCGGCTGGATGATGATCTTCGCGTACGCGCTGTACGTGCCCGCCGGCATTTCGCTGACCAGCGTGTACGCGTCGCGGCTCGTGGCCGACGCACTGCACGTGACCATCGGGGGCTGGGTACTGTTCCTGGTGATCCTGGGCGCGGCGGTCCTGGTCGCGTACCTGGGCATCAGAACCTCATCCTCGGTCGATCTGATCCTGGTCGCCGGGGAAGTGGCCGTCATCGCGGCACTGGCCATCACGATCCTGGTCAAGATCGACCCAGACCAGTACACGGCTGCCGTTCTCTCGCCGGCATCGTCGCCGCACGGTCAGCTCACCGACATCACCGATGCCATGATCTACGGCATCACCGCATTCGCCGGCTACGAGGCGGCCGCCGCGCTGGGTGAGGAGGCGAGGAACACGCGCCGCTCCGTCCCCGCCAGCACCATCGGCGTCGTCATCGTGGCGGGCGTTTTCTATCTGCTCGTCGTGGTCGCGGAGATGTTCGGCGTCGGGCACGACCACATCACCGGCTTCACCCTGCAGGCCAACCCACTGGGTTACCTGACCAGCCGGTACTGGTCGCCTTCGGCGCTGTGGGCCATTGATCTTGTGGTCGTGCTCACCGGCCTCGGCTTCGTCGTCGCCGCGCTCAACGTGGCCATCAGGATCTTGTTCGCGATGGGACGCGAGCGGGTTCTTCCCGGGTCACTCGCCCGGCTGTCCAGCCGCCATACCCCCGCTGTCGCGATCGGGTGCGTGGCCGTGCTCACGCTCCTGATCGGGCTGCCATTGACCTACGCCTACGGCGGCGCGCGCACGTTCGGGTACCTCGCCGGGGCCGCCGGGCTGTCTATTGTGCTCATCTATCTGGCCGTGAACATCGCGACCATCCGCGCGTTCCGCACCGAGTTCCGCGCGGAGTTCCGGCTCTGGCGGCACCTGCTCGTCCCCGCGACGGCCGCCGTACTGTTCCTGTTTCCCTTGTGGGGGATCCTGCATCCGCGCGCCCGCACACTGGTGGACTGGCTGCCCTTTGCCGCGCTCGGCTGGCTCTGCCTGGGAGCCATCGCCGCCGGCGTCCTCCGGGCCCGACGGCCGGCCAGCTTCGAGACGCTGGGCAGAGTATTCACGCCAGGCAGCAGATAACCGGCAGGCGGCGGTCCGGATAGCCGGCGGCGGGGCACGCACCAGGCCCGTTCGGTAAAAATGGTCCGCCCGGCTACGACCCTGGGGCTCCCATAGCCCAGCCCGGTAGGAGCGGGGGAAGCGGCGGCCGGCCATTATGAGAACGTGGTAACCGCACCCAAGGCGCCGCCCGCTCTCGGTGCGGCGCGATGACTGTGCTGGTCGGCCGCCGCGAGTCGTTTAACGCCGCGCACCAGCTGTGCGACCCGGGGCTATCCGACGACGAGAACCGGCGCCTGTTCGGGAAGTGCGCGAACCTGCACGGGCACAACTACGTCCTGGAGGTCGTCGTGGCTGGCGAGATTGACCAGGCCAGCGGGTATGTCCTGGACCTGAAACTGCTTTCTGACGTGATGAGCAGGCAGGTCATCCGGGACGTCGATCACCGCAACCTGAACACCGACGTGCCGTGGCTCAAGGGGCGCATCCCCACGGCCGAAAACCTGGCCCTGAGCTTCTGGGAGCGGCTCCAGGCCGAACTGCCCGACGGGCTGCTGCGGTCAGTGCGGGTGTGGGAGACCGATAAGAACTGGGCGGAGGTCGGTGAGCAGGGCTGAGGCCCTGGCCCGGGCGGGCCGGGACGTGCAAAACCGCTACACGGCCGCGGACCTGCGCGTGCTCACCCGCGACGAGGCGAGGCGGTTTGACCCGCACGGGGACAGTGATCCGCAAACCGACCTGGTGCTGGCCTGGGAGCTGCTGTACCGGCTCGAACCGGAGCTTTACGACCGGCTGGCCAGTGCCGAGCGGCTGCATCCGGGCGTCGTCGGCTGGCTGCCGCGCGCCGTAGAGCGGATCGCCGAGGTCGGCGCGGGCACCGGACGTCTCACGCTCGAGCTCATCGACCGCGGGCGGGAGGTCGTGGCGGTCGAGCCCGCCCGGCCGTTGCGCCAGATCCTGAGGCGGAAGCTCGCCGCAGCGGACCACGGCGACCGGGCCCGGGTGGTCCACGGGTTCTTCGACCAGCTGCCGCTGCCGGACGATGTCGCGGACCTGGTCGTCGCCTGCTCGGCCTTCACCCCCGACTCGGGACACGGCGGCGAGGCCGGCCTGGCCGAGATGGAGCGGGTGTGCCGGCCGGGCGGCTGCGTGGCCATCATCTGGCCGAACAACCTCGACTGGCTCGCCGCCCGCGGCTACCGGTACGTCTGCTTCCCCGGGCCGATGTGCGTCGAGTTCCGCAGCTACGACGAGGCCGTGGAGCTGGCCGGGATCTTCTATCCTGGCGCGGCCGACCAGGTCCGCCGGCGCGGCCAGCCGCGGGTTCCGTTCGAGGTGCTGGGCATCAACCCGCCGCGCGACCTGGCCTTCAAGGTGCTGGCCCAATGAGGATGGCCCAGTGAGACTGGTCCAATGAGGCTGGCACCGTGAGGACGGTCCAATGAGGCTGGCACCGTGAGGATGGCACCGTGAAGATCGCCATCATGGCCCCGCTCGTGACGGCCATCCGCGAGCCGCAGCAGGGTGGTTCGCAGGCCTTCGTGTCCGATCTGGCCCGCGGCCTGGTCGGCCGGGGGCACGACGTGCACGTTTACGCCGCCTCCGGATCGCAGATCCCGGGGGTGGAGGTGATCGACACCGGAGTCGACCCCGAGTCGCTGGCGGGCACGCTCTACCGGGCGTTCGGGCCCGCCGCGCCGGAACCGGCGGCGGCTGAGCCTGCCTTCGCCCGCGCCTACTCCAGCGTGCAGCAGGTCCGGTACGACGTGGTCCACAACCACGCCTTCGACGCACCCGCCGTCCGGCTCGCGACGGCCCTGCACCCGCCGGTGGTCCACACGCTCCACCTGCCGCCCGACGAGGCGGTGGCGGCGGCGCTCCGGCAGGCCGCCCGGTCCGTGCGGCCGCCGGCGGTAGCCACGGTATCGGCGTTCCAGGCGAGCGCCTGGCGCCGGATCGTCCGCCTCGACGCGATCCTCCCGCCCTACGTGCCCACCCATGTCATTCCCTGGTCGCGGGCTCCCGGGGATGGCGCCGTATTCGCGGGCCGGCTGAGTCCGGAGAAGGGCGCCGCCGAGGCCATCGACATCGCCCGCGCGGCCGGAGTGCCGATCGACGTCTACGGCGATGCCTACGACGCCGGGTACAGCCGGGAACAGATCGGCCCGCGGCGAGACTGGCCCGGCGTGACCGTTCACCAGGCGGTGCCCAGGACCTCGCTGTGGGCGGCGATGGCCCGCGCCGCCGTGGTCCTGTATCCCGTCCGGTGGGACGAGGCCTTCGGGATGGCCGCCGCCGAGGCACAAGCCTGCGGGACTCCCGTCGTGGCGTTCCGGCGCGGGGCGCTCGGTGAGGTGATCGCGGACGGCGTGACCGGTTTCCTGGTGCCGCCCGGTGACGTCCAGGCCGCCGTCGACGCCGTCGGGCGGACGGCCGGGATTTCCCGGCCGGCCTGCCGCGACCACGCCGAGAAGCACCTCGACCTGGAGCGGAGCCTGGACGCTCACGAGCGCCTCTACCGGCAGGTGGCTGGTCTCGATGACGGGGGGTGACCCGGTGCACTGGCTGACCGGGCGGGTGGCGGTCGTCACCGGCGCTAGCCGCGGCATCGGGGCGGCCACCGCGGAAGCCATCGCCGGGGCGGGCGCCCACGTCGTGCTGGCCGCCCGGGACCGCGACGCCCTCGACCGCGTGGCCGGCCGCATCCGGCAGGCGGGCGGCGAGGCTACCGCGGTGCCCACCGATGTGAGCCAGGACGCCGAGGTCGAGCATCTTTTCGCCGCGGCCGGGGCGGCGGGCCCGGTCGCCGCGCTGGTCTGCGCGGCCGGGGTGCTGACGTCCGCGCCGTTCGTCGAAACGACGACCGAGATCTGGGAGCAGACGCTCCGGGTCAACCTGACGGGCTCGTTTCTCTGCTGTCGCGCGGCGTTCACCGCCATGCGCCCGGCCGGTGAAGGGCGGATCGTCACCATCGCCTCGCTGTCCGGCGTCTACGCCACCGAGAAGTTCCCGGGGCTGGCCGCCTACAACGTGTCCAAATACGGGATCATCGGCCTCACCGAGGCCATCGCGGTGGAGGGCCGGGAGCACGGCATCAGCGCCATCTGCGTCAGCCCGGGCGCCGTCGACACCGAGATGCTCCGCCGGGCCAACCCTGCGCTGCGTCCCGGCCTGACCCCCGACGATGTGGCCGGGCTGATCGTGGCGCTGCTTGACAGCCCGCTGGTTCCGGCCAGCGGCGCGAACATCCCCCTGTTCTCCAACGCCTGACCCGGCATGGCGCGTGCGGCTTGAACGTCGGTCACGCGTGCTGAGCCAGCGACCACAGGTCGGTGTGCTCATCGGCCAGCACGCCGGGAGCCGGCCGGGCTTGCCCGGCGACCAGGCGCGCGCAGGCCGCCATTTCGCCGTCTCGGTCCAGCTCGGGATCGCCGCCCCGGTCCAGCCCGACGGCGGCCCGCACGACCCCGTCTACCAGGTAGAAACCGATCAGCTGGCCCTCATCCACGCGGCCGCGGACCACGAACTCGTCCCACCGGGCGACATGGCCGACGTACTCGATCTTGTGCTCGTACTGATCGGACCAGAAGCTATGGAGGTAGTCATACGGGGCCGCCGAGCCGAGCATGGACCGCGCCGCCGCGGCGCCCTGCTTCTCGGCGTTGTTGAAATGCTCGACCCGGACCCGCCCGAACAGCGGGTGAAGCTGGTTCGCCACGTCGCCGGCCGCGTACACGTCAGCCGCGCTGGTCCGGCAGAGCTCGTCGGCCAGGATCCCGTTCTGCTGCGCGATCGATGATCCCGTGACGGCCGGAACCTCGGGGTCGATCCCGATGCCCGCGACGGCGAAATCGCACGCGACGCGATGACCGGAAGCGGTCACGATGGCCTGGATCCGTTCGGCCCCTTCGAAGGCCGCCACCTGGTCTCCGGCCCGCAGCTCGACCCCGTGGGCGCGGTGGATGCGGGCGATCAGCGCGCCGATCTGGCCGCCGAGGACGTTTTCCAGCGGGACCCGTCCCGGGAAGACCGCGGTCACCTGCACCCCGAGCTGGGTCAGCGAGGCCGCCACCTCGCACCCGATGAACCCCATGCCCACGATGACCGCGCGCCGGCCCGGCGCCGCCTCTCGCTTGATCGCGTCGCAGTCGGCCACCGTGCGCAGATAGTGGATCCCGGGCAGCCCGGCCCCGGGCAGTCCGAGCCGCCGGTTACGGCCTCCGGTGGCGATCAGGAGCTTGCCGTACCGGAGTTCTTTACCCGAGTCCAGGATGACCGTGTGCGCGGCGACATCGATGGCTGTAACGCTCGATCCGCTGAGACGGTCTACGTCGTGTTTGGCGTACCAGTCAGCCGGCCTGACGTACCAGCCCTCTAGATCCTCCTCCGACCGCAGGTAGGTCTTGGACAGCGGAGGACGGCCGAAGGGAACGCCCGGTTCGGAGCTGACGAGCACCACCGGTCCCGCGAAACCCTCGTCCCGAAGGGTTGCGGCGGCGTTGCCCCCGGCGACACCGCCGCCGACGATCACGATCGGGTCTGCGCTCATTCGCTCGGGCACGGAGTTCTGCCGCCGGGTCAGCGGGTCGTTCCGCCCAGGGCGGCGGCGACGTCGGGGGCGAGCCCGGCCAGGCCGTCGCGGCCGAGCTCACCGTGGCGCAGGTCCAGGGTCTTGAGGAACCGCTGCTGCCCCATCGTGAGGCCGATGAAGTAGCCGAGCTCGACCAGTTCCGGCTCGGTAAAATGGCTGTGCAGCTCGGCCCACAGGTCGTCGTCGGCCAGCCCGGCGTCCCAGGCGATCGCCTCGGCCCACCGCAGCGCCGCCTTCTCCCGCCCGGTCAGCACCTGCGACTGGCGGAAATCGATGACCTCGTCGTAGACGCGTTCGGTCAGGCCCTGCTCGGCCCCGAGATGAGAGCGCTGGCCCGCGCAATACCCGCACTCCAGGCTCTTGGCGATGAACACCCGGGCGAGTTCCTTGACCCGGTGATCGAGCACGCCCTCACGGAAGGTCTGCTGCCAGGACTCGCTGAACGTGCGCAGCACCGCCGGGACGTGCGCCCTGATCGCCTGGCTCTCCAGCCGGGGCGTCCCGTGCGTCCTGGCGTCGGCCAGATACCGGGCCAGGTCCGGCTCGGTCACCGAATCCGGATCGACGTAGCTGATACGCGGCATCATGCCTCCCGTGCCTAACCGAACCTCTAGCTTGTCACAGGTCGATGGGGTGCAGCGGATGGCCAGGAAGCGCATGTATCTGCCTACGGTTGGAAGCCGGATTCCGTCCAGCGCTTGAACACCTCGATCTTCTCGGGTGGCCAGGCGCCGTCGCAGGGCATCGTGCCGTTCTGCAGCCGCGCCAGGATGCCGGCCGCGTGCGCCTGCA
>JBKQQQ010000591.1:0-8465 GCA_052144275.1 Streptosporangiaceae bacterium | reverse complement strand
GCGCAGCACGTCTTGGGCCTCCCGCCCAGACACCACCGGCGGCCGGGCCGCGACATGATCACTGCCTGCCCTGGCCCGCTTCGCCGGGGCCCGCTGGAACACGCGCTCCGCCATCAGCTCGCTCCCTCCCACGAGGGGACCGGCTCGTTATGGCCGGGTACGTCGGGGTGTCAGTTCCGCTGCAGGCCTCTCGCCCGGAACTCCACTAACCGTAACCGGGCGTGTCGGTCATGTCGATGTGGCGAGGTGCATGGGTCGCTTCTCTGCCCGGCGGCCAGCCGTCACGCCGGGCCCGGAGACTCCTTCCTGCTCGTCCACCAGCTGCTCAGCATCTACCAACGCCGCCCGCGGGTCGTGATGAAGGCGACGCTGCAGCTCGACCCCAACGTGGACATCGTGGGCAACCGGCTGCCGAACGTGTTCATTAAGCACCGCCCGGCCGGCGAGAGGATCCACACCGAGCAGATCGGGCGGCTGGCCCGCGGGCTCGACCAGAACAGCGCGCTGGTCATCTTCCCCGAAGGGGGGAACTGGCCCCCGGACGATGGCGCCGCGGGATACTGCGGCTGGAGCACCTGGGACATCCGGATCTGGCCGAACGGGCCCGGGAAATGCCCAACCTGCTCCCGCCGCGCCCCGGTGGCGCGCTTGCCGCCATCTCGGCCTGCCCGGCGCTGACGTTATCTTCGTCGCGCACGCCGGCCTGGACACCATCATCACCCTCGGCGACGTCTGGGGAAGTTGCCCATCAACCAGGTCATCCGGGCCAGCTGGTGGCGGTCTCCGCGGGCGGGCGGCCGGTCGCGGTCAAGGTCGTCCGTCCTGAGCTGGCGGCGGATCCGGAGTTCCGGAATCGGTTCGGGCGGGAGGTCGAGAGCCTGAGCGCGATCCACGCCGCGGGCGTGGTGCACCGGGACCTCAAGCCGTCGAACGTGCTGATAGCCGAGGACGGCCCGCGGGTCATCGACTTCGGCATCTCCCGCGCGGTGGAATCCACGGCGCTGACGCAGGCAGGCCTGGTGATCGGCTCGCCCGGGTTCATGTCCCCCGAGCAGGCCGCCGGTTATGAAGTCGGGCCGCCGAGCGACATCTTCAGCCTGGGGGCGGTCCTGGCCTTCGCCGCCACGGGCGAGGGTCCGTTCGGCACCGGGACAACGGCGGCGCTGCTGTACCGCGTGGTCCATGGCACCCCAGCCTTGTGGCCGCCTTCTGACTGTCGTACCGCTGTGCTACCGTCGTATCATGGCCGTCCGCAGGAAGCGCTCCATCTCAATCCCGCCCGAGCTCGATGCCGAGATCGCCGCTGCCGCTCAGGCCGCCGGGATGAGCTACAGCGCCTGGATCGCCCAGACCGCGCGGAAGGAATTCATCATTCGGGCGGGCCTGGAAGCGGTCAGCCAGTACGAGGCGGAGCACGGCCCGTTCACCCCGGACGAGATTGCCGAGGCCGACGAATGGGCCACCAGGGTCACCCAGCCATCCGGCACCCGGCGGACCGCGTGACCGGGGTCACCTACGACTCCGGGGCGCTGATCGCCGCCGAACGGGGTGAGCGGCTGATGTGGGCCCGCCATCGTGCCCTGCTGCTCCGCCGCGTCGTACCGGCAGTCCCCGCCCCCGTCGTGGCCCAGTGCTGGCGAGGCACACCCCGCCAGGCGCCGCTCGCCCGGCTCCTGGCCGGGTGCGCAGTGGAAACTCTCGATGACACCAGCGCCAGGGCCACCGGAACCCTCGCCGGCCGCGCCCGCACCACCGACATCGTCGACGCCACCGTCGTGGAAGGCGCCCTCCGGCGCGGCGACCTCATCATCAGCTCCGACGAAGGCGACCTAGCCGCCATCGCCGCGGCCGCCGGCCGCCACATCGACATCGACCGCCCCTGACACCCCGACCCTGGCCATCAGCCCCGGGGGCAAGGGTCCGCCTTCAGCCGGCCGGCGAAGGTGCGCCAGGCCCCCGGCTGAACCACAAGACAGGACCCGAACGGGCTGGTGAAGGTCATCCGTGCTGAGCTGGCCGCGGATCCGGAGTTCCGGATGCGGTTCGGCCGGGAGGTCGCCGCAGCGCGGAGGGTGAGCGGCGTGTTCACGGCCACAGTGGTGGACGCGGACGTCGATGGTCCGTCGGCGTGGCTGGCCACGGCTTATGTCTCCGGGCCTTCGCTGGCTGAGGCGATCGCTGAACACGGGCCGTTGCCCGCGGGGTCGCTGCTGACGCTAGCCGCAGGCTAGCCTGCCAAATGGTCGACAAGAAGCTCGGTGCCGACGGGCGCGTGCCAAATCTAGCCGACGGTGACCAGTACGGCTGTGTACGGAGCGATGGTAACTGGGCAGCTTCCTGACGTGCAGTGGACGGTGTCCGGTTTGCCGGGTTTGAAGCTGCCATTGGCGCCGACCATCGCGCCCTGGATCTCGACGCCCGACGTGGCGAGTAGGGACGGCCCGGTCATGTGCAGCACGGTGGCGGTTCCGGGGTTGCCGCCCACCCGGAGCGTGACGTCGGTCTGGTACTGGCTGAGGTTCTCCACGATCAGCCGCAGGCCGCCGCCAATCAGCGGCTTTAGCGCGAACGCCGTGACGTTCCCGGCCGAGGACGAGGTGGACACCATGACTGGCAGCAGGCGCCCGGCGCCGAGCAGGTGGGTGAACAGCATGCCGTAGTAGATAGGCTGGCCGGCGTATTCGTTGGTCCCGACCTGGCACAGCGGCGTATAGCCCTGGCAGCTGGTGTTGAGTCCGCCGTGGAAGTTCATTCCGTGCACGCCGTGCTCGGCGCCGGTGAGCAGATAGTCGATCACCCATAGCGCGGCCGCGTACGAATCGCTAAGGCCCCGGGCGCCGCCGCCGCAGGCGCTGTTGGTCTCGCTCATCCGCAGCTGGGCGCCCGCGGTTTTTGCGTCCGCCCCGGCTCGGGTGAATGTCGCGGCCTCCTTGGCGGTCAGCGCGGGTGACAGCAGAGTGCTGGCGAGCTGGCCGGGGCTCTTTCCATGGAGACCGCAGCCGAGCGGATAGTAGTGCTGGCCGAGCCAGCTGACGGTCCCAGCCTCCTTGGCGGCGTACTCGGCCAGCCAGCTCAGCGCCCCGGTGTCCGGACCTTCCAGCGGCGCGTTCGGTGCCCCGGCGCGGATTGCCGCGAAACACGTGGCCGCCTCGCTTAGATAGTCGCTCTCGGTGTAGGTGCTCGTACGGATCCCATTGCCGTCGTAGGCCTCCGGCTCGTTGCCGCAGGCGAACGCGGACAGGCCGCTGCCGAGCGCGGCGCTGACCGCCCTAGCGTCTGCGGTCACCCTAGCCGCATTGAACTCGCCTAGGTTCTCGCTGTAGAGCACGGTCCAGCCGGACGCCTTCACCAGCCTGACCAAGCCGGCGAGTGCGCTCGGGGTGATGCCTTGGAAGGACTTGTCCACCGAGTTGCCGCCGAACCGCATCACCGAGTCGCCCAGATTCCTCAGCAGCTGCGCTAGGTCACCCACGTTGTCGAACTTTCCGCTGTTCAGCGTACCTGACTCAAACGAAAGACCGATATACCGGGTGCTGATTTCGCCGGTGATCTTTCCCGAGGTGTTCACGGTGACCGTCGTCTCGTACAGCTCGGGCCGAGAGGGTGTGAGCATCCCGTATACCAGCACGCCGATCGCGAACATACCGCACAGCGCGGCAATCGTTGCTAGGCGATGCCGCTTGTAGCGCATCGGACAAGTTTGCGTGACAAGACGGTCGTTGTCGGTATTTCCGCCTGACTCGTGCCAACAGAGGTCCTGCTGCAGGTCCGGCCGAGTGCGCACTCGGAGTAAGTGCCCACGAACTGGTCGGCGTTGCAGGCGAACGCGGAGAGGTTCACGTAGAGGCCGTTCGCGGAGTCATCCGCACGCTAGCCTAGGCCTTCCCTCGCCGTCGACTGGAGTGTCGCGAGTGCAGCCGACCCATTTCCGAGACGCCCGGCGTGGTTTCCTGTGAGAGAAACCACGCTCCAGCCAGCCTCTTGCCAGGCGGCTATATCGATGCCCTGGCATGCGTCCACAATCGTCATCGACGCCGCGACGGCACCGGCGGCGACCGGGTTGATCTCCGCGAACTCGGGCCATGCTGCGACGACCACGACCACCTCAGCCTGATCGAGTGCAGCGAAGGCCGAGTCAGCGTAAGCCAGTTCCGGGGATACCGTAAGAGCGTTTCCAGTCGCTATGGGGTCATAAACAGTTACCTCGGCACCGAGGAGATGCAAGCGATTAGCGACGTCCAGACCAGGCGAGTCCCGGACGTCATCGGTGCCCGGCTTGAACGCCGCGCCCCATACCGCTACGCGCTTGCCGGCTAGAGGGTTCTTGGCCAGCGAGTAGCCGACCTGGGGTGCGGCACCTGCTGCTTCCTCGACCAAGCAGACGACTTGGTCGCGGCGCGCCATGTTGATCGCATCCACGAGCATCAGAAGCTCGCTAGCGCTACGAGCTCCGGCTTGTTCAGCGAATGCCGCCAGGCCGCGGACGTCTTTCGGAAGGCACGCGCCGCCGTAACCAATCCCTGCCTTCAAGAACGACTGGCCGATGCGAGGGTCAAGGCCCAACGCACCGGCTAGTGCATGTACGTCGCCGTTCACCTTGGCACAGACGTCGGCCATCGCGTTGATGAAAGAGATCTTCGAAGCCAGGAAGGCATTCGCGGCGCCCTTCACCAGCTCGGCTGTGGCGAAATCGGTGACGACGAGCGGGATACCGCCATCGGTGAGAGGCTGGTAGATCTCCCGGAGGATCGTCTCCGCAGAATCGCTGGCTGTTCCTATCACGATTCGATCGGGCATCAACGTGTCCTGGACTGCGCAGCCTTCGCGCAGGAACTCCGGATTCCACGCAATATCGATGTTCTCCGTCTGGGAAGCATCCGCCGCCATCGCACGTAGCGACGCCGCGGTGCCCGGTGGCACGGTCGACTTACCCACGATCAAGCAAGGACCATGAGTATGCCGTGCTAGGGAGGTCACCGCCGCGCCGACCTGTGAAAGATCGTAGTCGCCATCCGGGCGCCCTGGAGTGGCCACACCAAGGAAGTGGACACGGCTGAATCCGGCAGCATCGGCGAAGTCGGTACCGAAGCGAAGCCTGCCCGCGCCGACGTTGCGTGCGAGCATGTCATCCAGATCCGGCTCATGAAACCAGGCTTTGCCCGAGTTCAGCAGGGCTATCTTGCCTTCGTCAATGTCTACGCCGACAACCTCGTGGCCTATCTCAGCCATGCAGGCAGCATGGACGGCACCTAGGTGCCCGCATCCGATTACTGAAAGTTTCATCTGAAATGTTCCCCATCAAAGTTCAGGATGGCGATGCTTCCGCTATTGCCGGACTCAGCAGCAGCGAACAGGCGCCCCACCGCATGACGGCCTCGGATGGTGCGTAGTTTTTCACTATTGCCTGCGGTACCGTAGCGAGAACGGCATCAGTGCCGATTCAAGCTGCACGCGTAGGCTCATCTTGCTCTCCCCCTCGCTGCGCTCGGCGAAGTGAATCGGAAGCTCAAGGATCTTCAGGCCGCGCTTGACCGCGCGGTAATTCATCTCGACCTGGAAGCTGTAGCCATTACTGCGGATACTGGAAACGTCGATCTCTTCCAGCGCGGCGGAACGCCAGAGCTTGAAGCCAGCCGTGACATCTCGGACGCCGAGTTGAAGAAGCGCGCGGACGTAAGTGTTAGCGAAAGCTGACAACAGCTTCCTGTACCAAGGCCAGTCACCAGCCACGCTCGCACCGGCGATATAACGCGAACCGATGTAGCTATTCAGCCTGAATGACGGCACGCCAGCAGCGCTGCTTCGGGAGCCGGGATGTGGGTGCCTGTTCGTCGCATGCCGGCGTGTGCGTTGTCATGATCTGGTGAGCAGCGGGATGACGTGCGTGCCCGCGGTGGTTACGGGGGCGCGGTTGCGGGCGGGAGCCAGGGCTGGCCGGTGAATAGCCGGGTGAGGGCGTCGAGTGCATCGATGCCCCATTTGCCGGCGGTGGACAGGTAAGACTGGACGATGGCGAAGTCGGCCAGGCCAGTCAGGGTGCGCCAGCATCCGCCGGAGGTCCGCATCTGCACCTTGACGGGGCGGACGTCCCGTTCGGCCTGATTCGAGGTGAACCCGACGGCAAGGTCGGTGGTGAACCGCATGATCATGTCTTCGTGGTCGCGGAACCGGCGGGCCAGCCGCAGCCCGTCCTTGCCGGTCTGGGTGCGCTTGCGCTGGTTACTGGTGATGCCCTTGGCGACCGCGCCGCGGTACCGGGCACGGATGCCGGCGAGCTGCGCCTCGTCGAGGCGGGCCTGCCCGCTGCTGCGGGCAGCGGTCGCGGCGGCGTTCGCGTCGATGAGCAGGTCGGCCATGGCGCGGGCCCACAGCTGCCCGTCCGGGTCGAAGCGATACAGCCCGGCCAGGTCCCGGAGCCCGTGCGCGCCGCACCAGGCGTGCAGCGCGCCGGTGAGGTGCTCGTATCCCTTGTAGCCGTCGCGGACGATGGTGCCGGCGTAGCCGGGCAGGACACCGCCGGCGTCGATGGCTTCTTTGGTCCGGTCGCCGGTGTGCATCGCGGTGAGGAACCCGGTGCAGGCGACATGGACATAGTGCAGGTGCCCGGCGACGCGGGCGGGAGTCTCATCGGCGTACAGCACCCCGGCTGCGTGCAGCAGGACCCGGACCTGGTCCATGAACGGGCCGAGGCGGGCGGCGGCCTTGCCGCGGATCGTGGCGGTGAACCCGGCCGAGACGCTCACCCCGGTCAGCGCGGCGACCAGCTTCCCGGCGCGGGCGACCGGCAGGTAGTTCGCGCAGACCGCCAGCGCCGTGCTGGCGTGGACCCGCGGCCCGTACTGCACCCGCCCGGTCACCCCGGCCGGCGCCAGCCCGGTGCTGGTCTCCCCGCATCCCGGGCATTGTTTCGCCAGGATCTGGTACTCGGTCACCACCGGCGGCGGGGGCGACGCGGCCTCGAACACCTGCCGTTTCTGCAGCCACGCGGCCGGGACATCCGCCAGGCCGTGCCCGCAGCAGCCGCACGCGGCCGGCCCGCACTCCACCGTGTTATCCGGGCTACCGGACTGCTCCAGCGTGGAAGACTGCGCGCCGGGCTGCTTGCCGGGCTTGCGGCCGGACCTGCCGCGCAGCGACCGGTCCTTCGGCTTCTTCGTATACGGGCTGTCCGATGACGGGGGCCTGGATGAATTAGAGGAGTCCTTGCCCAGCAGCCGCTGAAGTTCCTCCACCTGTGCCGCCAGCGCGGCTACCTGCACCGCCAGCGAGTCCGCCCGTGCCCGCTCGGACGCCAGCTGCGCCGCGGCCAGCTCATCACGATCCGCTGCGGCCTGCCGTAGCCGCGCATTCCGCGCCTCCAGCTCCGCGACCCGCGCACGCAGCCATCCGGCCGGGTCAGACGGGGCCGCAGGCGGCGTATCGGGCACAAGCCGCAGTCCATCAGAGCCGGCGATCCGTGATCGATGCGACACGCCGGGCCGGCTCGCAAAGGATCAGAAACCAGGCCCACCCCGGCAGACACCGCCAGCCCCGGACCCTAGCTCACGCACCCCCAGCCACCCAGGCTGAATAGCTACGAACCGATGACGACATCGGCGTCGGTAGAGAGGAGCACGCCGAGCATCTGGGGCAAGTACTCGGGTCCGTGGGACAGGTCGCTGTCCATCTGCACGACAAATTCTGCTCCCGCTTGGACCGCGCGAGTCATTCCGTCCACATAGGCTCGCCCGAGACCCTCTTTCCCTGGTCTATGAACCACTGTCATTCGATCTTTGCCGTAGCGCGCCGCGAGTTCTTCTGCTATATCGCCGGTACTATCTGGTGAATTGTCGTCCGCTACCAGCACCCTCAGCCCTGTTAGAGGCAGGTTAAATAGCGATGCGACGATTACCGGAAGATTAGCCGCCTCGTTGTAGGTGGGCAGCACGACTGTCAACGCTGCCGAAAGCCACGGCTCTGGAAGGCCTATCGCGTGCACGCTGGTTCTGTTTCGTTCGAGAATAGTCACCGCAGGTCCTCCCCCATGTCTTATTTCGTCCATTATAAATAAAATTGGGTGTAGTAACCTACGCTTCCTATGTGGCAATCCGGTCCTTAGCTGCTCAGGACACTCGTACACCTCCTTATGGCCTGGGCTCCTTCCTTACCCTCAAAGGTGGAAAGAGAGGAGGCTGGTTGAGTGATGGGATAGTCGGTGAGGTCGACCTTCCAGAAAAAAACTGCACGCATGTCATACTTCTTAACCGTGTTACATGCCGCCGTAATCCAATTGGCCTGAACCGCCTCGTCGAGAGAACCCGATATATATAGGTACGACGGCTCCTGATATGCGCCGGCCCTGGCCTCAATGCCGGTTTCGTCGATAGCAGTCCTTCGCAGCACGGAGGCCGGCACGCGGCTAAAGAATGACTCATATGCTGCCGTTACCTGGTAGCTATTCAGCCTGGGTGGCTGGGGGTGCGTGA
>JBKQQQ010000590.1:0-12611 GCA_052144275.1 Streptosporangiaceae bacterium | reverse complement strand
ACGTGATCTCCGCGGTGCTGCTGAACGAGCTGCATGAGGCGACAGGAGAGCCGCCGGCCGCCATCTTGCAACGGCTGGCCGTCCTGGCGGAACTCCGACGGGGGACGCCGTTCGCCGACTAGGGCACTGCCGGCCGACCCGGTCACCGCGGGCGGCCGCCGCGGGTATCCGATCGTCAGCCGCCGGCCATGAACAGTCGTTATCTCCTATCCGTGTTAGTAGTTGAGCCGACTGAGGGTTGTCCATCCCAACCTGGCCGGGGCCACCTCGTTCGGATGAATAGAAAAACTACTACCAGCTTTAGTAAAGATCGGCTCTCTCACGCCTGCCGGCACGCGGGCGGACACCTGGCCCTGCGCGCCGACGGCTGGCTGACTCGGCATGTGAAGGAGATCCCCGTGACTGCGACGACACCCGGCCATCAGCTCCTACCAGCAGGGCGGCCGCGGCTGGTCGCCGGCAGTTGGCGGGTCGACCCGGCACGATCGCAGGCGTCGTTTGCCGCCCGGGCGGCCGACCGGCCCATGGTCGGACATCTGCCGCTGACCGGCCGGGTGCTCATGGCCGAGCCGATCGAGGATTCCACCGTGTGGCTGGCCGCCAGGACGAGCGCGATCAGCACCGGCTCACCTCGGCTGGACCAGCTGCTGGCCGGGCCTGGCTTCCTGGACGCCGGGGCCTTCCCGGAGGTCAGCTTCCGGTCCGAGCTGCTGGCCTGGGTCCCGGCCGGATGGCGGGCCGTCGGCCGCCTGCGGCTCAAGGACACTGAGCACGAACTGGCCTGCCGGTTCGATCTGCGCCTTGATGACCTGCAGCCGGGCGGACGGCAGCGCGTCGGGGTCGTCAGCAGCTGGGTCATCGACTCGCGGTGGGTAACCCGCCAGCGGATCCCCGCACTTGGCCGCCGCATCGTGATGACGTGCTCATTGTTCCTCGAACCGGACATGTGAAGTGTGATGCAGGTCGCACCCCTCCCGCGGCGCCCTGCTGAACCGGCCAGTCCTCCTAATCGTGTTAGTAGTTGAAAGCGAAACTACCGCTGCCGTCTGGCTCAGCCGGGTCCCCGCCGCGAGCGCGGCCGGACAGAACCGGCCTGCCGCGCGGCGCGCGCCCGAGTACAGCCGACCCGGATGATCACGCCCTGGCCGACCCCGAGCATGGCGTTGAGCTATACCAAGTTCCTCGCCGATGTCGGCGCCGGGACGGTCCGCGCGACCGCCTTGGCCACTCAGATGGTCCGCGAGTTCGGCCTTAGCGAGGCGATCAGCCCCAAGGACACCGTGGTTCCCTTCGAAACCGCCCGCCGACTGGCCCGCGCCCTGCCGGATGTTCGCCTGCAGCTCGTCGAGGGCGCGGGTCATCACCTGTCCAGACGAGCTGCAGAGGTCGTCGCCGATGCGATCATGGCGTTCCTGGCCGCGACCGAGATCACTGCCGTCCCGCCCACTCGGCCAGCGCTGACGTGAACAGCTCGTGATTCCTATACGTGTTAGTAGAACGGAGCCGGAGACCGGCGGCCTCCAGCCATGCCGCCGGAAGAAGGGAAGATCAGGTGGCAAACACCCGTCACGACCGTGCGGGCGGCAAGTCAGCCGGGCCGCGGCAAGGCCCTCAGGCCAGGCGGCGCGCCCGCGAGCGGATCGCCGCCGAACGGGCCGCCCGCAAGCGCGCCGAAGCACGCCGGCGTTTCCTGGCGGCGATCGGGGCGGTCGCCGCCGTGCTGGCTGTCGTAGTGACACTGGTCGCGGTCAAGCTGACCTCTACCCCTGCCCGTCTGGTCGCCAGCGAATCGCAGGCGTCCCCCGCCGTGGTCCGGCAGGTCACCACCGTTCCGGCCGCCGTGCTCACCGGGGTGAGCCCCGGCCAGGCGATCACCCCGCTGCAGACGGTCAAAACGTCCGGTCCGCCGCTGACCATCGGCGGCAAGCCGGCCATCGTCTTCGTCAGCGAAGAATCCTGTCCGTTCTGCGCGGCCGAACGCTGGTCGCTGGCCGTCGCCCTGTCCCGCTTCGGCACCTGGAGCCACCTCGGCGCCACGACATCATCGGCCACCGACGTGTACCCGGACACCGCCACGCTCTCGTTCCGGACGGCGGTCTACCGGAGCACGGAACTCACGCTGCGGACGACCGAGCTCGCGGACAACGCCGGCCGCCCGCTGCAGGCCCAGACCCCGCTGGACACCAGGCTCATCGACGCCTTCGACGTGCCTCCCTACGTCAACAGCGCCGACCAGTCCGGGGCAGTCCCGTTCCTCGACATCGCCAACCGGTACATCCTGGCGGGCGCGCAGTACAACCCGCAGGTACTCGCGGGCCTGTCGGCGGCCCAGATAGCCGGCCAGCTCAGCAACCCGGCCAGCCCGGTGGCACAGGCCATCGACGGGTCAGCCCAGGTCATCATCGCGGCCATCGACCAGGTCCTGCACGCCTCGCGTGCGTCATGATCGTGATGTGGCGGCGGGTGTCTGGCGGTCGCGCGTTAAGCTTCGGCCGGACGGGCCACTGGAGTTCAATTAGGAGGATGATGACCGATCACGGAAGGTCCCATGAGCCCGGTACGTGACCTAGCCGACCGCTTCCACCAGCGCTGGCTCGAAGAGAATCCCTTCGCGGCCACCATGTACGGCATTCCCGGGTACGACGATCTGGTCCCGGACGAGAGCGAGGCGGGCGCGCAGACCTGGCGTGCCGAGATCGAACAGTTCCTCCGGGCGGCCGACGGGATCGCACCTGGGGAACTTATGCCGGCCGATGCCGTCACGCTCGACTGCACGAAGGAGGCGGTCACCCAGGAGCTGGCGAGCATCGATTCGGCCCGGGCGGAGCACACGGTCACCGCCATGCCGTATGCGGGGCCGCCGACCTTCCTGGCGCTGGCCGCCCGGACCGTCCTGGTCGACCCGGTGGCCGCCGAGGCCTACCTGACCCGCCTGCGGCGCAGCGGCATCTGGCTCGACCAGATCAGCGAACGGCTGCGGGCTGGAGCAAGAAAGGGGCGGCTCCCGGTCGCTCCGCTCGTCGAGCAGGCCATCGCCTGGGCCGAGGGCGTCCTGGCCGCACCCGCCCCCGGACCGGCCCTTTCCCCCCAGCCGCCGCAGGGGTGGCCCAAAGCGGCGGCGTGGGAAGAAGAACGCCGGGCGGCCGCCGAGGAGGTACTGAAGCCGGCGCTGGCGCGGTGGGTCGCCACCATCAAGGAGCTGCTCCCGCAGGCCCGGCCGTCCGAACGAGCCGGACTGGTCTACCTGCCTGGCGGTGAGGAAGATTACGGCCGGGCGGTCCGGATGTATACCACCCTGCCGCTGTCCCCGGAAGAACTGCACCAGACCGGCCTGGATCATGTCGCCGCCCTGGAGGCCCGGGCCGTGAAGCTGGGCGCTGGACTGGGGCTTTCCGGGCTGGATGAGGTATTCGCCGCGGTGCGGGACTCGGCAGGGAAGATCCCGCCGGAGGAGGCCATCCGCCAGGCGGCGGTCGCGGTACGGCGGGCCGAGGCGCGGGCATCGGAGGTTTTCCCTGATCCGCTTCCGCCGCCGTGCGACGTGACGCCCATGCCGGAGGTCGTGGCCACCAGCGGCGCCGCGCCGCACTACACCCCGCCCCGCCTGGACGGCGGCCGGCCCGGGACATTCTGGTTCAACACCGAGCGGCCCACCCCCGGCACCGGATGGGACCTCGAAGTGGTGGCCTTCCACGAGGCGGTACCCGGGCACCATCTGCAGCTCTCCCGCCTTCAGCTGCTCGCCGACCTGCCCGCCCTCCAGCGCCAGCGCAGCGTCACCGTGTTCTCGGAGGGATGGGGCCTGTACGCCGAGCAGCTCGCCGAGGAAGCCGGGCTGTACACCGACGACCGTGCGCTGCTGGGCTCGGTCAGCTCGTCGCTGATGCGGGCCGCCCGGCTGGTGGTGGACACCGGCATCCACGCCTTCGGCTGGAGCCGGGAGCGGGCCCTGGAGTTCCTGGTGGCGCACGTCCCCATGGCACAGGAGGTCCTCGCCGCCGAGATCGACCGGTACGTGGTAATGCCGGGGCAGGCTCTCGCCTACCTCACCGGCAAGCTCGAGATCCTCCGGATCCGGGAGGATGCCCAGAGGCGCCTGGGCCCGGCGTTCTCCCTGCCCGCCTTCCACGCCGCTGTCCTGGACCACGGCTCGCTCCCGATGCCGACGCTTGGCCGTAGCATCGCGGGCTGGCTGGATCGTTCGGCGTAAGAAGGGTCGTTCGGCGTAAGAAGGCCGGCGGCGGGAACCCGATTGGGTCCCCGCCGCCGGTTCCGGCCTAGGAGGCCGGGAAATTGAAGTAATGCAGGCTGACGAAGGGCGGATCACCGCCCGCGCCGGAGGAGAATTCCAGGTAGACAGTGTGGGTGCCGGTCACGGTCGAGATGTTCGCCGGGATGGTCCGCCAGGATGTCCAGCCGCCGGTATTGGCCACCGCGAAGCTGCCCACCGGGGCGTTGGCCGGGTTGTCCAGCACCACCTCCACCAGGCCGCTCACTCCGCCGGCGGCTCCGGAGGCCACCCTGGCGTCGAACTGGGTCGATCCGGATCCGAAGTTGATGCCGCCGTATTCCAGGTAGTCGCCGTTGGCCAGCTGGGCGACCTGGTTTGAGTCCACGCCGCTGGGATCGCTGTCCCCGGTGGACGTGACGTCGATCGTGCCCTGGCTGCCGGTGTAGCAGTCGGCGGAGATGTCCGCCGTCGCGGTGGTCGTGCACGACGTACCGCCGCCACTGCCGCCCCCGCCGCCGCTGCCGCTGCCGGAGGTCTGGTAGACGGCCACGTATCCGACGCTCATGGCCGCGCCGGAACTGGTCGAGCTGGCCGGCGTGGTGCAGTTGCAGACGCCGTTCGGGAAGCCGCCGCCGATGGCGACATCCAGGATAAGGAAGAACCCGTGGTCCACGGCGGCCTGCCAGGCTGACGTGCCGATCTGGCTTTCGGTGACGGTGTGGTAAGCGTTCCCGTTGAGGTACCAGGTGATCGACTCGTTGCTGGTGTTGGTCCGGTTCACGATGACCGAGTAGGTGTTGTACCCGGTCTGGCAGCCGGAGCACGATACCAGCCCGCTGCCCTGGCCGGTCGTCTCGTTGCACGGACCGCCGGGGTCCACGCCGCAGTGCAGCGTGCCCGCCACCTCGGACAGCGCGTTGACGTCCTCCATGATGTCGATCTCACCGGTCGACGGCCAGTTGGCGCAGTCCATGGTGCCTGAGGTGCCGACGCCGCTGGCGCGGAAGCCCGCACCGAGCATCCAGAAGGCCGGCCAGTAGCCGAGCCCGCTGCCCGGGTTGGGCTGCTTGATCAAGGCGCTGACCTCCAGCTCGCCCCCGGCGGGGGCGGCGAAGTTGTCGGCCACGGTCTCGATCCGGCCCGACGTCCAGGATCCGCCGGAGTCCACCGGGGTGATGTTGAGGTGGCCGCTTCCGTCTTCGGCGACGTTCGCCGTCGAGCTGGTGTTGCGCTCGACCTCGCCGGTGCCCCAGTTGGCGGCGCAGCCGGTGCCGGAATACTGGGTGCCCTGGTCGTAGGTCCAGCTGGAGTCCACCCCGGATCCAGCCGAAGAGGAGAAGCTGTCGCTGAACGTGGTCGTCCAGCCCGAAGGCGGCGGCGGGACGGTGGTGGCGGACGCGCTGCCCGCCGTCGCCAGCAGCGCAGCCGCCGGGGCGAGCGCGGTGATCAGCACCACCGCCGCCCGCCGCGTAACCCTGCCCGCACGAGCCGCGCCCCCTGTCCCCGCCCCAGTCAGCCAGTCCAGATGTTTGCGCACGGCGATGCTCCTTTCGGGATTAACCGGTGTGTCCCCGCTCCCGCTTGTGGTGGTGTCCTCCTCCTCTAGGCCCGGCTCTGCTCGGCCCGGCTCTGCTAGGCCCGGCCGGCCGTCGCGGCCGGGGGAACGCATCCGCAGCTGGCCCGGATGACGACCCGGGTCGGCAGCACGCTGGTCTGAGGGGGCAGCGCCCGGTCCTCGATCCTGGCCAGCAGCCGCCGGGTCGCACGGACGCCGAGTTCGCGCAGCGGCTGGCTCACCGTCGTCAGCGGCGGGTCCACCAGCCGGCTCGGGTACACGTCGTCGAACCCGGTCAGCGCCACGTCCGCCGGGACCGCGATGCCCGCGCGCTGGAACTCGCGCAGCACGCCGATGGCCATCTGGTCATTGGCGCAGACCACGGCCTGCGGCAGCGACGTGCGGGTGAGCAGCACGCGGGCCGCCTCGGTCCCGCTGGCTTCGGAGAAGTCCCCGTGGACGACCTGATCGATGACGCAACCGCGGCTGGCCAGCACCGCGTCCTCGAACGCGGCCTGCCGTTCCCGGGCGTCCGGCGCGTCCGGCGGCCCGGTGACGAAACACAGCCGCCGGTACCGGTGCCGTCCGGACAAGTGCGACACCAGCGCGGTAATGCCGCCCACGTTGTCCGCGAGCACCACGTCCAGCTCGGTCTCGTCACGCCGTCCCGCGATGACCGCGACCGGTATCCGCCCCGCCAGCCGGCGCAGATCCGGCGTGTTCAGGACCTCCTCGGCGACGAGCAGGCCGTCGACCTTGCCGGAAAGGGCCCGGACGCGCCGCTCGAACGACTGGCCCTTGGCACCGAACGTCAGCAGCAGCGAGTATTCGGTGTCCCGCAGCACCGCCTCCGCCGCGTGCACGACCTGGTCGACGAACAGCAGGCTTTCGCGCTCGATGTCGATTTCACCGGCGCCGCGCTCTAGGGCCACCAGGCCGATGATGTCCTTACGGCGACGGCTGAGCCCCTGGGCCGTGGCGTCGGGCACGAAGCCGAGAGCCTCGATCACGGCCTGCACCCGCTGGCGCGTCTCCGGCTGGACCAGGCTGGACTCGCGCATGACCCGGGAGACCGTGGCGGTGGAAACTCCCGCCACCCGCGCGACATCGTAAACCGTCGTCATCGAAGGTCACCCAGCCACTATGAAACCGCTTACATCACGTGCTCGCTGATCACGCTAGACAGCTATGTAAGCGGTGTCAATACTCAGGTCGAGATCCCGGGTCAGCGCTCCAGAGAAGGCGCAGGGGGCAGCGCTGGGATCCGGGCAGCGCTGGGATCCGGGCAGCACAGTCCGGGCAGCACAGTCCGGGCAGCACATCGTGGTCAGTCCGGCATCGCGGCCAGGATCTGCTGCTCGGTGAGCGGCAGCGTTCGCACCCGGACACCGAGGGCGTCGCAGAGGGCGTTGCCGATGGCGGCAGCGGTGGGGCCTTGCGCGGTTTCTCCCACGCCCAGCGACGGATTCCCGTGGCCGGGCAAGAACTCCACCTCCACCACGGGCACCTCGGAGAACCGCAGGATCGGGTAGCTGTCCCAGGTGTCGCTGGTAACGGTAAGGCTGTTGAAGCGCACGCGTTCCTTCAGCGTCCAGCTGGTCGCCTGGATCGCGCCGCCCTCGACCTGGTTCTCCGCGCCGTCGGGGTTGATCACCAGGCCGGCGTCGACCGCGATGGTCAGCCGGCGCACCCGCACCTCGGTCACGGCCTCCACCTCCGCGACGACCGCGCAGTAGGCACTGCTGTTCTTGTAGCGGGCGTAGCCGATGCCATGGCCGACCGACCGGGACGACTCGGACGCGGACCAGCCGGCCCAGCCCGACCGCCGGGCGACGGCCTCGATCACCGCCCGGCCCCTGGGGTCCGCCAGCTGGGCGAGACGGTATTCGACCGGATCGCGGCCGGCCGCCCGGGCGAGTTCGTCCATGAAGGACTCGATCGCGAACACGTTGAGGAAGCCGCCGAGCGAGCGCAGCGAGGAGGTCCGCAGCGGCATGACCGACAGCCGGTGATTCACCACGCGGTAGGCCGGGAACGCATAGCCCGGCACGGCGTTCCGCCCGGCTCCGCCGCCCCGCTCAAGCGGCGGGTCCGCGGCCGGCTCGATCGGCTCGCCGCCATCCCGGTGGCTCGCCGCGAGCAGCCTGATCGAGCGGGCGAACCCGGGCCGGGTCACGTGGCCGTTGCCCCAGATCTCGTGCTGCCAGGCCAGCACGTCACCGCGGGCGTCGACGTCGGCGGTGACGCGGACCACGGCGGCCGGCCCGTAGGGTGCCCAGCCGAGCTCGTCGGCGCGCGACCAGACCACCTGCACCGGCCGGCCGGGCACGGCCAGGGCGAGCAGGGCCGCGTCCATGGCGACGTCGTCGGCGCCGTTGTGCCCGTAACAGCCCGAACCCTCCACGTGCCGCACGCGCACCTGTTCCTCGGTCAGCCGCAGCGCCCGGGCCAGCTCACGGCGCAGCAGGTACACCCCCTGGCTGTGCGTCCAGACCTCCAGCCGGACACCGCCCCAATTTTCCCCATTTCCCCCATTTCCCCGATTTGCCGTGGCCAGCGCCGTCGCGCTGGACGGTCCCATCGCCGCGTGCGCGAGGTACGGCCGGTGATAGGCGGCCTCGTGCGAGCGCATGACCGGTCCGCGCGGCGTGCTGGCGGCAGGACCGGATTCGGCCAGGACACTGGTCTGGGCGGGCGCGGCGACCAGGAAGGCGGGCAGATCGTCCTCATCGGGCAGCGTGGGCTGCTCCTGCCACTTCGCGTCCGCCCGGAGCAGGTCGGCGGCGCGCAGCGCCACCTCCTCCCGTTCGGCGATCACGCCCAGGAAACTCCCGTCCCGCACGACGGTCACGACTCCGGGTAGCGTCATCGCCGGTTCGGCGCCGACGTCGAGCAGGGTGGCGCAGCGGGACGGAGGCCGGACGACCCGGCCGTACAGCATCCCGTCGAGCGCCATGTCGTGGACGAAACGAGGCCGCGGGGCCAGCTTGTCGGGCAGGTCCAGCCTCGGCACGCTGGTGCCGACGATCCGGTAGTCCGAAGCCGCCTTGGGCTCGGCCAGGCCCGTGGCCGGGTGGTCCAGCAGCCCGTCGTCCGCCAGCTCCCAGTAACTCGTGGTCCGCCCGTCCGGTGCGGCGATGGTGCCGTCCTGAACGGTCAGCACGTCGGCCGGCAGGTTCCACCGGCCGGCGGCGACACCGAGGTAGATCGCCCTGGCCTCGGCACAGGCGACCCGGAGGGCGGCCCCCGAATACTGGATCGACATGCTGCCCGACGTATAGCCCTCATCGGGACTGATGCCGGTCACGGCCGCAACCATGCGGACCCGGGCGACATCGACGTCAAGCTCTTCGGCGGCGACCTGCGCCAGCGCCGTGAGCACGCCCTGACCGAGCTCGACCTTGCCCGAACGCACCTCCACCACGCCGCCCGGCAGGACGCGAAGCCAGTCCCCGAGACGGGGATTGATCGCCAGCGAGGGCGGCAGCACCGTCCCGGCTTCGGGTGACGCCGCCATCAGTCCCCGCCCCGGCTGGCACCGCCCGGGCTGGCACCGCCCGGGCTGGCACCGTCCCGGCTGGCGCGCAGGCTGGCCGCGGCCGCGAGCACGGCGCGCACGATCCGGTTCTGCGCGCCGCACCGGCACAAGTTGCGGTCCAGCGCGACGCGTACCTCGTCCTCGCTCGGGTTGTCGTTGGCGGCCAGCAGCCCGGCGGCACTGATCACCACGCCGGAGATGCAGTAACCGCACTGCGCGGCCTGCCCGTCGATGATCGCCCGCGCGACGGGGTGAGGCCGCTCGGGTGTGCCCAGTCCCTCGACCGTCGTGACGTCCCGATCCTGGACCGCCCACATCGGCGTGTCGCACGAGTAGGCGGGCTGGCCGTCGACGAGCACGAGGCACGCGCCGCACAGGCCGAGGCCGCAACCGAACCGGGTGCCCTTCAACCCGAGATGATTCCGCAGCACATACAGCAGCGTGGTGTCCTGCTCGGTGCGGACTTCCTCGCGCCGGCCGTTCACCAGCACGGTGAGCCGGATGGGATCGGTATCAGGCATGCTTCGGTCTCGAGAGTCGTCCGATCGCGGTCGGCAAGAGGGGACTCGTATACAGTACTCCGGCCGCGATCGCGGCTAAATTGCCCGCGGCAGCCGAGCGATTCCCTGGCTAATCGTAACTTTGTCCCGTAACATTGTTACGAAAGGAGGAGTCTCGTGACTGAGCTGGTCTCATATCAACTGCACGACTCGATCGCCACCGTCACGCTGGATGACGGAAAGGTGAACGCCCTGTCGCACCAGATGCTGAGGGACATCGACGGCGCCCTGGATCGCGCCCTCGCCGACGGCGCGATCGTCCTGCTCACCGGACGACCCGGAGTGTTTTCCGCCGGGTTTGACCTGCGTGTGCTGCGCGCGGGCGGCGAGGACGGGCCCGCCCTGGTGCGCGCCGGCTTCCAGCTGGCCATGCGGGTGCTGTCATTCCCGAAGCCCGTGGTGATCGCGTGCACTGGCCACGCCATCGCGATGGGTGCCTTCCTGCTGCTGTCCGGCGATTTCCGGGTCGGTGCCGCCGGGCCTTATAAGATCACCGCCAACGAGGTCGCGATCGGACTCACCATGCCGCGCCCCGCGGTCGAGATCTGCCGCCAGCGGCTGGCGCCGGCCCACTTCAGCCGGGCCGTGGTGAACGCCGAGGTGTACGCACCGGACGCCGCCGTCGGGGCCGGGTTCCTGGATCGCGCGGTGGACGGGGCGCAGCTCGCCGACGCCGCGCGAGAGGTCGCCCGGCAGCTGCGGACGCTGGACATGGATGCGCACGCCGCGACGAAGCTCCGGGCGCGGGAGGAGGCGCTCGCGGCGATCCAGGCCGGCATCGACCTCGACTATGCGGCCTACACGACCGCATGAATCATGACGTCGTTCCGATAACGTTGGCAGATGCCGCGGCACAAGCAGCGCACGAGTGAACTGCGGGACCGGGTCCTGGCCGCGGCGGTAGCGGCCCTGACGGCAGATGGCGTGGCCGGGCTGACGGCGCGCCGGGTCGCGCACGACGCGCAGACGTCAACCCCGGCGGTGTACGAGCTATTCGGTGACAAAGGCGGCCTGATCCGGGCCATCTTCTTCGAGGGATTCCGGATGCTTCGACGCCATCTCGAGCAGACGGTCCGGGCCGACGACGAACGAACCGCCCTGCAGCAGACGATCGCGGCCCTGCGCACGTTCATGCGGGACAGCCCGGCACTGGCCCGGGTCATGTTCGAACGGCCCTTTGCCGATTTCGACCCCGGGCCAGACGACATCGAGGCCGGTGCCTCGGTCCGGGAGTTCATCGTCGACCGGGTACGGCGCGCCCTCGACGCGCGCATCATCGAGGGCGACCCGACCGACATCGCCCACGTGCTGATCGGCCTGGCACTGGGGCTCGCCGCTCAAGAGGCGGCGGGATGGCTCGGCACATCTCAGGCCTCTGTCAACCGCCGGTGGTCCCTGGGCGCCGAGGCCCTGCTCACCGGGCTGCGCCACCACCCGCCGGCCGGCTGAGCCGGGCCGGGCTCTCCGGCTGGCGGAGATGCGTGAAACCCGGTCCGTTCGGCAGGAAAAATCTCATTGTCCCGAACGAGGCGGGTGTTACGCCTCGTTCAGCTGCGACGGGCCCTGCAGGCGGTCCAGGACGCGTTCGGTGACGTCGGTCAGCGCGGTGAGCTCGTCGGGGCTGAGCCCGTCGAAGACCAGCTGCCGCACCATCTCGACGTGGGCCGGCGCGGCCCGCTCGATGGCGGCGCGGCCCGCCTCGGTCAGGACCGCGAATGCGCCCCGGGCGTCGGTCGGGCACTCCTGGCGGGCGACCAGACCACGCTGCTGCATCCGGGCGAGCTGGTGCGACACGCGGCTTTGCTCCCAGGCCAGCGCGTCGGTGAGCTCGAACACCCGCCGCCGGCCCTCCGGCGCCTCGCTGAGCACGACCAGCACGTCGTAGTCCGCGAGCGAGATTCCGTAGTCGTCTTGCAGCTGCCGGTTCATCCGGACGTTCAGCTGCGCGGTCATCCGCAGCAGCCCGCGCCAGGCCCGCTGCTCGTCCTCGGTCAGCCAGCGGCTCATGACATCAGGATACCCGGGAATTAATGACACATCATGTAGGTTGGATGACGCATCATCAACTTACCGACTTCAAGGAGACCCGATGACCACCGCGACCGCCCCGGCCCTGACCGACCTGACCGGAACCTACACCCTCGACCCGGCGCACAGCCGGATCGGTTTCGTCGCCCGCCACGCGATGGTCACGAAGGTGCGCGGCTCGTTCAACGAGTTCGAGGGCACCGCCACCCTCGACGGCGCCAACCCGGCGAACTCCGGCGTCCAGGTGACGATCAACGCCGCGAGCATTGACACCCGCAACGCCCAGCGCGACGAGCACCTGCGCGGCAACGACTTCCTCGCCATGCAGGAGTACCCGCAGATCACGTTCTCCTCGACCGGCGTCCGCCAGGTCGACGACACCACGTTCGAGGTCACCGGCGACCTGACGATCAAGGGCGTGACCAACTCCATCACGATCCCGTTCACCTTCGAGGGCACCGCGAAGGACCCGTTCGGCAACCTGCGCACCGGGTTCGAAGGCTCGGTCACCATCAACCGCAAGGACTACGGCATCACCTGGAACGCCGCGCTGGAGACCGGCGGCGTCCTGGTCAGCGACAAGGTCACCCTGGAGTTCGAGGTCTCCGCGATCAAGAACGCCTGACGGAGCCCTATCCGTCCGGCCCGTCCGTCCGGCCCGTCCGTCCGGCCCAGCCGCGGTGCCGCCGACCACGCGGC
>JBKQQQ010000589.1:0-3848 GCA_052144275.1 Streptosporangiaceae bacterium | reverse complement strand
AGCCCGTTCGGGCCAAAGATGTTTCTGGGGACTACGGCGGTCAGCTCATGCCGATGGTGGAGGCCGAGCGGGACCTGGGGTCGCGGGCGCGCCAGGAACCGCGGGCCACGCTGCCCAGGAACGTGTCCACGGCCCGGTTGAAGACGTCGGGTTCTTCCAGGTTGGCGGTGTGGCCGGTGCGCGGCAGGACAGCCAGGCCGGCGGTGGGGATGGTCCGCTTGAGCATCAGCGCGGGTTCCAGGCAGCCCTCGTCCTCGTCGCCGACCAGCACCAGGACCGGGATGGCGACCTTGGCCAGTTCGTCGGTGAGGTCGTACAGAGACGGCCGGGCGGCCTGCACGCCCCGCATGGTCAGGGCGCTGCCCAGCGAGGAATGCCCGGCCAGCGCCGCGGCGAACTCGGCCCACCCGCGCGGGTTCTTGTTCTGGAACTGGACCCGGGCCGGCCCGATCGCGTACCGTTCGGCGACCTTCGCCGCGCCCTCGGCCGCGAACGCGGCGGCGGTGAGCACCGACTCGGCGCGGAAGGCGTCGGCGCGATCAGGCGGGGCGCCGTAGCCGGCGCCCGCGACGACCGCCGAGCTGACCCGCTCCGGGTGCCGGAGCACTAGGTGCAAGGCGGTGAAGCCGCCCATGGACAGGCCGACCACGTGCGCCTTGTCGATGGCCAGGCCATCGAGCACTGCGATCGCGTCCGCGACCGCCCGCTCCTGGGAGTACGCGGCCGGATCGGTGGGCACGTCGGAGGGCGGGTAGCCGCGGGCCGCGTAGGTGACGCAGTGGTAGGCCACGGAGAAGAACCGGACCTGCGGCTCCCAGCTGCGGTGGTCTCCGGCGAACTCGTGGACGAACAGGAGCGGCTCGCCCTGGCCGGTCTCCTCGGCGTGCAGCCTCACGCCGTCGTCGGTCACGATCGCTGGCATGGTGGCTCCCCTAGGTCTGGCTGCAACCCTGTTCCGGATTCTTCTTTTACCGGATCCGCTCCCATAATGTGCTGATATGTCCGAGCCGAGGCGGCGGCGGCGTCTCCTTCGGTCAGCGCGGCCAGGATTTCGTCGTGCTGGCGGGCGGACTCGGCGTGGGTGCGTGACACCCGGGGGCCGCCGTGCAGCGCGGCCCAGAGCAGCCGCATCAGCGACAGCAGCAGCGGGCTGCGGGCGTACTCGTACACCATGAAATGGAACTCCCGGTTCAGCTCCGCGTAGCCCGGGTCGTCGTCGGCCAGCGCGCGCATCTGGTCGTTCAGCTCGCGGAGCCGGTCCAGCCCGCGGGGGTCGATCTTGCGTGCGGCCAGCGACGCACCCAGGGACTCCAGCGCCGCGCGGATCTGGAAGTTCTCCTCGACCCGGCCTTGCTCGGGCGCCACCACCGTGAAGCCCCGGTGGGTGTCGCAGACCAGCAGCCCCTCTGATTCCAGCCGCCGCATCGCCTCGCGAACCGGGGTCTGGCTGACGCCGAACCGCTGGGCCAGGTCGCGCTGGCGCAACTGTTCCCCCGGGGCCAGCTCGCCGGTGATGACCAGCTCCCGGATGAGCGCGGCCACCAGGTCGGTCTTGCTGATGTAGCCGGGGACTTCGGTGGTCATGCCCTGCCTCCAGTGACTGGGCCTCCGGTTGGTTGCGCGAGGGCCGCGAGGGTACAGACCCGCGCCGGGGTGAGCGGCAGCTGGCCGACGCCGCCGGCCAGGCCCAGCGCGTCGCGGACCGCGTTCGCCACCGTCGCGCCGACCGCGTTGATGCCGCCCTCTCCCGCGCCCATCACGCCGAGCGGGTTGCCCGGCGAGGGGGCGTCCTGGGACAGCAGCACGTCGACCGGCGGGATTTCGGCCGCGGTGGGCAGCCGGTACTCGATGAACGTGATCGCCTGCGGCTGGCCCGCCTCGTCGTAGCCGAACTCCTCGAAAAGCGCTCCGCCGATGCCCTGGGCCACGCCGCCTCTGAGCTGGCCCTCCACCAGCATCGGGTTGATCGCGCGGCCCACCTCGTAGGCGACCAGGTAGCGCAGCACCCGGACCTGCCCGGTCCCGGCGTCCACCTCCACCACCGCGGCGTGCACGCCGTAGGGGTAGGTCATGTGCGAGACCTCGAACCGGCGGCGGGCGGACAGCCCCGCGGGCTCGCCTTTCTCCAGGTAGCGGCTGGCCGGCGCCGCCGCCTTGGCGATATCGGCCAGGCTGAGGCGGGCCGTTTTGGCGTCCGGGTCGCCGCGGACGCTGACCGACCCGTCGGCCAGGTCAAGGTCCTGCTCGGCGGCCTCCAGCACCCGCGCGGCCAGCTGCAGCGCCCGCTCCCGGACCGCGAGCGCGGCCTGGTGCACGGCGCTGCCGCCCACCACGGTCGACCGGGACGCCCAGGACCCGGCACCGAACGGCTGGGCGGCCGTGTCCCCCGCCGTGACCCGCACGGTCCGCGGGTCGACACCGAGAGCGTCCGCGGTGATCTGCGCGAGCACCGTCTCGATGCCCTGGCCCAGCGAGGTCCCGCCGGAGTGGACGTGCACGGCGCCGGACCTGCTCACGGTCACGTCGGCGGTCTCCTGCGGCCCGAGGCCGCTCTTCTCCACGAACATCGCCAGCCCGAAGCCGCGGAGCCTGGCGCCTGTGCTGGTGCCTGTCGTGGCGCGGGCCTGCGCGCGGTAGCCGAGCCGGTCGGCCTCCTTGACCGCGGCCGCGAGCAGGGCCGGGTAGTCGCCGGTGTCCAGGATCAGGTCGGTGCCCAGGGTGCTGATCGGGCGCTCGTGCGGCATCTCGCGTGGCGTGAGGAGGTTCCTTCTCCGCAGCTCGATCGGGTCGATGCCGAGCCGAGTGGCGGCCACGTCGAGCAGGTGCTCGCGCGCCGCCGTGCCCTCGAACCGGCCCGGCGCCCGGTAGGTGCCGCACGGGGTCTTGTTGGTGAGCACCACCCGGACCCGGCCCCGGTACGCGGGCACGCGGTAGGGGCCGGGGAGCATGGCGGCGGTGAGTTCGGGCACCGCGACGCCGTGGGTGCGGCAGTAGGCGCCGTTGTCCTGGATGATGTCGTCCCTCAGGGCGGTGATCCGGCCGTCGGCGGCGAAGGCGGCGGCGACGCGGTGGTACTGCTGGCGGGAGTGGTTCACCGCTATCAGGTGCTCGGCCCGGTCCTCGGCCCACTTGACCGGGCGGCCCGTCTTGGCGGCCAGCCAGGGGATCAGGAAGTCTTCCGGGTAGAACTCGCCGCGGACCCCGAACCCGCCGCCCGCGTCGATCGCGTGCACGCGGATCAGCGTCTCGTCGATGCCGAGCATGTCCGCCAGCAGGTCACGGTTCCACACCGGGACCTTGGTCATGCCGAAGATGTCCAGCGTGCCCCGGTCCGGGTCGGGCACCGCCAGCAGGCAGCGGGGCTCGAGCGGCACGCCGCTGTGGCGGCCGATGGCGAGCTCGATCGCCACGACGTGCGCCGCGGCGGCGAAGGCGGCGGCGGTGTCGCCGTAACCGCGGGTGAGTTCGGCGGCCGTGTGGTCCTTGTCGTTGCTGGCATCGAGCACCGGGGGTTGGTCCGTGATGTCGATCCCGACCAGCTCGGCGGCGTCCTCGCAGGCGTACGGGTCGTCGCCGACCACGACGGCGAGCGGCTCGCCCACGTAGCGGACGGTGTCCGCGGCGAGCACCGGCTGCAGGAAACGGCTCAGGTCAGTGCCGGCGATGGCGAGCCGGACCGGGATGACCAGTTTTCCTGGCAGATCCCTCGCGGTGACGACGGTAGTGATCCCTGCGGTCTTGACGGCCTCGGTGACGTCGAGCTCGCGGAGGAGACCATGAGCAGAAGGGGACCTAACGATCCTGGCCCACAGCTGTCCCGGAGCGCTGAAGTCGTCACCGAACCGGCC